>JACQGZ010000188.1 GCA_016199305.1 Armatimonadota bacterium
GCCCTGCACGACACGATCGGGTGGTTCGCGGGGCCGCGGCGCGTGGCCCGGGAGGTGCTGCGCTCACGCGGGTACCGGAGGTGTGGCATCGTAGGGATTACGACCTACGCGCAGAAGGCCCGCGCGGTCAGCGTCGCCGATCGGGTGGCCAACTACCTGACGCTGGTCCGGCGCACGGTCCTGGAGCTGGCGGGCCGGCGCTAGCCCGGCGCCTGGCGACCGCGTCACGTGAAGGCGATCATCTTCGTCTGATGAAGGCCATCATTCCCGTCGGCGGACTGGGAACCCGGCTGCAGCCGCATACGCTCACGCGGCCCAAGGTGCTGCTGCACGTCGCCGGCAAGCCCATCCTCGCCCACATCCTGGACGAACTCATCGCCGCCGGCATCCGGGAGGTGGTGCTGGTCGTCGGCTACCTGGGGGAGCAGATCCGGGAGTGGGTGGGGACAAACTACGACATCGAGGCGACCTTCGTCGAGCAGCGCGAGCCACTCGGCAACGGCCATGCCGTCTACGTCGCCCGGGAGCACCTCGACGGGGGGCCCGTGCTCATCCTCTTCGGGGACACCATCATCCGGGCCCACCTGCCGGCACTGCTGGCCCGCCCCGAATCGAGCGCGGGGGTCAAGGAGGTCCCCGATCCGCGGCGCTTCGGCGTGGCGGAGACGGACGGCGCAGGATACATCACCCGGCTGGTAGAGAAACCGGAGCGGCCCGCGAGCAACCTGGCGGTCGTCGGGTGCTATCTGATCCGCAACTCCACCCTGCTGGGTGAATCGCTGGAACGGCTGATCCGGGAGGACCGGCAGGCCCGCGGAGAGTTCTGGCTGGTGGATGCGCTGCAGCTGATGCTGGATGCCGGCGAGCGCATGCGCACCTTCCCCATCACCCACTGGTATGACTGCGGGACCGTCGAGGCTATGCTGGCGGCCAACCGGGAGCTGCTGGACCTGGCCGCCCCGCCCCCGCCCTCGGTGCCGGACGCGGTGATCATCTCCCCGGTCGCGGTCCACCCGGACGCCCGCATTACCGCCTCGGTGGTCGGGCCGCACGTCTCCGTCGGCGCCGGCGCCGTGATCAGCGGCGCGGTCGTGCGGGACGCCATCATCCACCCGGGGGCGGTGATCGAGCACGCCCTCGTCGCCGGCGCGGTGATCGGCGAGGGCGCCAGGGTAAGCGGTTGACGTGCCATCCCCCAGCCCGTAAAATTACGTCCGGTCTGCCCGACGACAATCCGAAAGCGAGCACACTGAACATGGCGTCTACCAAGGGGGCCCGCGAGCCTGCGGGCCAGACAGCGAGAGAGCCCGCGCGCCGGTGGCGGCTGATTGACGCCGAGGGCAAAGTCCTCGGCCGGCTCGCCACTCAGGTCGCCGTGATCCTGCGGGGAAAGGACAAGCCCACCTTCACGCCCCACCTGGACGGGGGAGACTTCGTGGTGGTCGTCAACGCGGCGAAGGTGCGCCTGACCGGACGGAAACTGCAGCAGAAGCGGGCCTACCGCCACTCCGGGTATGCCGGCGGGCTTCGCAGCGTGACCTACGAGCGCCTGATGCAGACCCACCCGGACCGGGCCGTGGAGGCGGCGGTGCGGGGGATGCTGCCCAAAAACGCGCTGGGCCGCCGGCTGATCCGCAAGCTGAAGGTCTACGCGGGTGCGGCCCATCCGCACGGCGCCCAGAAGCCGGTCGCGTTTGATCCATTCAAGGCGCAGCGGGACAAAGCCGAAGCGAAGCGCGCCCTAAAAGTGCTCGCGACGTAAGAGGAAGGAGACAGAGTCTTGATGGCTGAGACACAGATGCTGCACGCGGCGGGGAGCCGCAAGGAGGCGCGCGCCCGCGTCTGGCTGCAGACGGGAAGCGGGCGGATCAGCGTCAACGACCGCGACCTCGCCGCCTACTTCACCACCGTGGCCCTCCGCGCGGCGGTGCGCGCCCCCCTGCTGGTCACCAGCACGCAGGAGCGCTTCGACGTGGTGGCCCACGTGGACGGCGGAGGGGTGCGGGGACAGGCCGAGGCGGTGCGTCACGCCCTGACCCGGGCGCTGGTGGTCGCCGACGAGGGGTTCCGGCCCGTCCTGCGCAAGCAGGGGCTGCTCACCCGCGATCCCCGTATGAAGGAACGGAAGAAGTACGGACGCAAGCGGGCGCGGAAGGGCTTCCAGTACAGCAAGCGCTAGGCTGCGGGGTCCTCCCCGCCTGAAGGGTGGACCTCGGTCCACCCTTCCTTCATTCAACCCCACCCCAGAGGTTCCAGGTTTCGTCGAACCTGTGGGGCCCCGGGGCACCCCAACTGATGTATGGGCGGTGAGGAGCAGACCGGCCTCGCCGACCGGAGGAGCGACGGCGTGGCGATCCGGGTGGTCATCCTGGGGGCGGGGGGACGGGACTTTCACAACTTCAACGTCTACTTTCGCGACCGCCCCGACTACGTCGTCGCGGCCTTCACCGCGACCCAGATCCCGGACCTCGAGGGTCGGACCTATCCGTCGGCGCTGGCCGGACCGCGCTACCCGCGGGGGATTCCCATCGTCGCCGAGGAGGGTCTTGGTGACCTGATCCGCGACCAGCGCATCGACCAGGCGGTCTTCGCCTACAGCGACGTCTCCCACGAGCACGTCATGCACCTGGCCTCCCAGGTCCTCGCCGCCGGGGCGGGTTTCCGGCTGCTCGGCCCGGACGAGACGATGCTCGCGGCCGCGGTGCCCGTCGTCGCCGTCGGCGCCGTCCGCACCGGCAGCGGGAAGAGCCAGACCACCCGGCGCGTGGCGGCGGCCCAGCGCGCGCTGGGCCGGCGCGTCGTCGTGATCCGCCACCCCCTGGCCGACGGTGATCTGGCGGCCCAGGCGGTGCAGCGCTTCGCCACCCCGGCCGACCTCGACCGGGCCAGTGTGACGATCGAGGAGCGGGA
>JACQGZ010000187.1 GCA_016199305.1 Armatimonadota bacterium
CAGCCACCGGTGCAGCGCGTCGGCCAGGAGCACGGCGTGGGTGGACCCCTGTTCGATCCCCCGCCCATTGTAGCCGTCGCTCCCTTCCACCGGCTCAGTGAAGATGTGGCCGTCGACGTCGTTGAAGAGGTCGACCAGGTGCGGCGCCCCGACGGCCTGCACCTCGTCGAAGACTCCGGCCCGCTGAAAGGCCAGCAGCGCCGACGAACGGAAGAAGTGGGTGGAGAGGGTGTCGCTGGGAAAGGTGGCCCGATCCAACAGCAGCACGTGCCACCCCCGCTCCCCCAGCAGGGCGGCGGTAAGGGCGCCGGCGATGCGCGCGCCGACAATGATCACATCGTACTCGGTCATGGGATCCCGGTCCGCCTCCGACTTTGACGCCCCGCAGACAGATTCCTGGCAGACGCCGCGGCGACGACGCCGACAGGGGTCCTCCGCATCTCCGGCGAAGGCAACGGCATCCGGAGGACATGGCCCGTGCCCGACCTCTCACCGGCCTGCAAGGTCTGTGGCACCCCCCTCTCGGGGGTCCGCGCCATCCCCCCGCGCGTGCTGCGGGGCGTCCGCCGCAACCCCAAGAACCCCAACATCTGCAACATCTGCGACCTGAAAGCGATCAAAGGTGAGATCGCCGAGATCACCGTGCTCTTCGCCGACATCCGCGGCTTCACCGACCTGACCACCACCCTGGGCCCCATGCGCACCAAGGAGATGCTGGACGAGTACTTCCACGCCGTCAGCGAAATTCTCTACGGCAAGGACGCGGTGGTCGATCACTTCATCGGTGACGCGATGATGGCGTTCTTCAACCAGCCGATCAAGCACGACGACCACGTGGCCAAGGCCGTCGACGGCGCGCGCGACATCCTGCACGCGGTCACCCACCTCAACGGGCGCTGGGCGCTGCCGGAGCCGGTAGGCGTGGGGATCGGGATCAATACCGGCTTTGCCGCCGTGGGCACCGTCGGCTCCACCGATCCCAAGGACTACACGGCGATCGGGGACGTGGTGAACATCGCCGCACGGCTGCAGGGGCAGGCGGCCGCCGGTGAGATCCTGGTGACGGAGGAGGCCTACCGGCAGGTGGCCGCGGCCTTCCCCGGCGCGCCGCAGCGGATGCTGGAGTTGAAGGGCGTCAAGAAGCCGGTGACCGCCTACAATCTGCACTGAGCCATCAGGGCAGGTGAAATCCGCCCACGGACAGAAGCGAATAGGTCACTCAGCATCCGCACGTGGCTAGAAAGTTCATGGGAGGAGGGACGGCGATCATGCGAAGAGGGCTTGCGAAGGCCCTGCTCTTGCTGGTAATTCTGGCCCTACTGCCCGCCGCGGTGGGCGGCGCGCCCAGCCGCACCCCAAGCAACGTCTTGGTGATCGGGACGAGCATCCAGGACATCGTGAGCCTCGATCCGGCCCAGGCGTTTGAGTTTAGGTCGACCTGGGTCGTGGAACATATCTACGACACCCTGGTGGAGTTCAGCCGGGACTTCTCCCGGGCGCTGCCCGGCCTGGCGACCTCCTGGACCGCCTCGGCCGACCTGAAAACCTACACCTTCCGCCTGCGTCCAGGGGTACGGTTCCACAGCGGGAACTCGGTGGACGCGCAGGCCGTGGAGTTCTCCCTGCGCCGCGTGATGCGCCTGAAGCTCTCCCCGGCCTTCATCATCACTGACTTCGTGAAGAGCCCCGACGACATCGTGGCCGTGGGCACCGACCAGGTGCGGGTCACCTTCAACCAGGCGATGCCGGAGATCCTGATGGCCTCCGTCCTGGACAACCCCGTCTCCTCCGTCGTCGACCCCGCCCTGGTGCGCCGCAACGCCGCGGCGGGCGACCCCGAGGCCAACAAGTGGGTGACCGAGAACGATGCCGGGTCCGGACCCTACGTCCTGCGCCGATGGACGCGCAACGCCGTGGTGGAACTGGTCGCCTTTGACAGCTACTGGCGAGGACGCCCCAGCATGGGCCGGATCTTCATGCAGGACCTCATCGAGCCGGCCGCTCAGCTCCTAGCGCTGCAGCGGGGCGACATCGACGTGGCGATGAGCCTCTTGCCGGGGCAGTACCGACAGTTGCAGAACACACCAGGGTTCGTGGTGAAGCAAACGCCCACGTTTACACTCCGCTACCTGGCCATGAACGTTGGCTACGAGCCCTTCTCCAGCCGCCAGGTGCGCAACGCCGTCAAGTACGCTATCGACTACGACGCCATCAAACGCATCTATGAAGACACCATCGACGTCGGGCAGACGATCGTGCCGGCGCGCATGTTCGCCCACCTGGCCGACCGGCCGTACCAGCGCAACCTGGAGCGGGCCCGCGCGCTGATGCGCGAGGCCGGCAGGGAGGCCGGGTTCCGCGCCACGCTGGCTGTCAGCACTGAGGTACCGCTGCCCGACATCGCCGCCAAGATCAAGGAAGACCTGGCCGCGATCAACATCCAGGTCGACGTGCAGGTCCTGCGCGCCGCCGACGTCCTCGGGCAATACCGCGGTCGCACGCACCACATGGTGATCGCCCGCTGGGGCGCCGACTATCCCGACCCGGACAACCTGGCCAAGGCCTTCGCCGACTTCGACAGCCGCGTCCTGGCCTGGCGCAACCAGTGGGATCACCCGGTCAAGCAGATTGTGAAGCAGGCGGTGCAGGAAGCGGACCGGGTGAAGCGGGAGGCCTTGTATAAGGAGATCCAGAAGGTCGTGCTGGAAGAAGGTCCCTACGCGGTCTTCGCCTATCCGCTGCGGTTGATCGCCATGCGATCCAACGTCAAGGGCGTCGACCCGTCGCCGCTGGCGGAGACCTTCGACCTGACCAGCGCCTCCAAGGAGTAGCATGCCGAGGGGGGTGGCGCGCGCCGCCCCCCTCTTCTGATCCCCTTCATGTGGGCATACATCGTTCGCCGGCTGGCGCTGGCCTCCTTGGCCGTCGCCGGCGTGCTGGTGATCGTCTTCTTTCTCTCGCACATCATCCCGGGAGACCCCGTGGCCGCCATCCTGGGGCCGCAGGCACCCAACGACGTCATCGAGGACCTGCGCCGGCGCTACGGCCTGGACCGCCCCGTGCCCGAGCAGTTCTACCGCTTCGTGGCGCGGCTCGTCCGCGGCGACCTGGGCGACTCGCTGGCCACGCACCGTCCGGTGATCCGCGACCTGCGCGAGTTCCTCCCGGCCACGATCGAGCTGGCGACGGCTGCCATCCTCATCGGCGTCCTGGCCGGGCTGTCCGTCGGCGTCATCTCCGCCGTGGCGCGGGGACGGCCCCTCGACCACGCCGTGCGCTTCCTCTCCCTCATTGGGCTCTCCATGCCCGTCTTCTGGCTGGGCCTGATCCTGCTCTTTATCTTCTATTTCAAACTGAACCTGGTCCCCGGCCCCGGACAGCTGGACATCTTCCTCAGCCGCCCGCCTACCGTCACGGGGCTGATCACCGTCGATGCGCTGCTGGCCCGCGATTTCGCGACCCTGTGGAATGCCCTCGGGCACCTGCTCCTTCCCGCGGTGGTCCTGGGCTCCCACGCCTTGGTGGGCATCGCCCGAATCACCCGGGCCTCCATGCTCGAGGTGCTGGGACAGGACTACGTCAAGGTGGCGAGGGCGAAGGGGCTGTCCGAGCGCACGGTGGTGCTGAAGCACGCCCTGCGCAACGGGCTGCTGCCGATCATCACCGTCATCGGCATTTACTACGGAGGGCTGCTGGAGGGGGCGGTGCTCACGGAAACGGTCTTTGCCTGGCCCGGGCTGGGGCGGTACGCCACCAGCGCGATCCTCTCCCAGGACTTCGCCGCGATCATGGGGGTGACGATCCTCATCGCGCTGGTCTTCTCCCTGGCCAATCTGCTCGTGGACCTGGCGTACGGCTTTCTCAACCCGAAGATCCGCTATGAGTAAGGGCGCCTGGGGCGGGGAGATCCGGTGAACCAGGCCGTCGCCGCCCCGACCACCGTGGCCGCCCAGCGGGCGCAGCGACGCCGGCTGATCTCCCGCGCCCTGGCCAACCCCCTCTCCCTGGCAGGCCTGCTCATCATCGGACTCCTGCTGCTGGTGGCACTGATCGCGCCGTGGCTTTCCCCGTACGATCCGATTCAGACCAACGTCCCTCGCCGCCTGGAAGCGCCAAGCGGAGAACACCTCTTCGGCACCGATCAGCTGGGCAGGGACATCCTCAGCCGGATCCTCTACGGCAGCCGCATCTCGCTGCGCATCGCCGTGCTGACGGCGGTGATCGCCACGCTGCTGGGCGCGCCCCTGGGCCTGATCTCAGGGTACTTTCGCGGACGGGTGGACGACCTGCTGATGCGCCTCACCGACATGTTCATGGCTTTTCCGCGTCTCATCCTGGCGATGGCCATCGCCGCAGCGCTGAGCCCTACCCTGGAGAATGTCATCATCGCCATCTCGCTGGCCGCCTGGCCCGCCTATGCCCGCCTCGCCCGCAGCGTCACGCTGGGGCTGCGCGAGGAAAATTTTGTCGAGGCGGCTCGCGCGCTGGGGGCGAGCCCGCTGCGCATCCTCGGCCGGCATGTCGCCCCCGGCGTGATCAGTCCGGTGGTGATTCAGGTGAGCCTGGATATGGGCGGGATCATCCTGACCGCGGCCGGGCTCGGCTTCATCGGCTTCGGCGCCCAACCGCCCACGCCGGAGTGGGGGGTGATGATCTCCGAAGGGCGCACGTACATCACGGATCAGTGGTGGGTCTCCACCTTCCCGGGGATCGCGATCTCCCTATTCGTGATGGGGTTCAACCTGCTTGGGGATGGGATCCGCGACATCCTCGATCCCCGACTGCGCAGCGTCCGGGGATAGCCGCGCGGCAGGACCGCGCCACGCAGCCGACGAAACCCGCCGCCAAGCCATGGACGAGCCCGAACTACTCTACGTCACCTGCCGCTCCTGCGCCTCGCCCGTGCCGACGGCCTTTCGGCTCACCGCCGCCGTCTACGAGATTGACATTGATCAGGGCCACGAGCTGACCTGTCCGACCTGTGAGACGGTCGCCACCTACACGAAGATCGACTTTCACATCCAGCCCGCGCCCGTGGGCCGCTAGATAGTGAGGTCTCTGACTTCTGCCCGGCTGGACCAACCCGCGACCGCAGTTCGCGCCATTTGAACCCGCCCCTGGTGGGACAAAAGGCCGGTACGGGCAGGTCATCCTGGGCTTTGACGCGAAGGCCCTGGAGGGCGCCCTGGTTCAGAAGGTCAGGCCGTCTCCGGAGACCCGCCGGGCGGCCAGCGCCGACCAGGGCCCGTAGGCGTGAGGAGGGGCACCATGGACGCGCACCTGCCCGTGAACATCTACCACGAGGGCGACCGCCTGATGGTGGCCGCGCCGATGCCGGGGATGGAGCCGCAGGACATCGAGATCAACCTGGAAGGGTCGCGCCTGGCTATCCGGGCCCACCTGCGGGGCCCGGGGCAGGAGCGGAAGAGTTTTCTGCGGCAGGAGTGGACGAGTGGTCCCTACGAACGGACCCTCGTCCTCCCCAGGCGCGTGGACGGCAGCCGCGCCAATGCGACGTACGACAACGGCATCCTCGTCCTTATCCTGCCTATCACCGAGGACGCGCAAGCGGTCTCGGCCCAACTCCACATGCTCAAGATCGGGACGGCGAAGGGGCAGTTAGTCGGCCACGTCGGCCACCTGGCCCGCTGACACCTCTCGCACCGCCCGCCACAGTTTCTCTGGGGTGAACGGCAGGTCGATGTGTCGGATGCCGAGCGGCAGGAGGGCATCCATCACCGCGCTGGCGACGGCCGCCGGCGTGCCGATGGCGCCGGCCTCGCCGATCCCCTTGGCGCCCAGTGGATTGAAGGGCGACGGGGTCTCCAGGAATGCGCTCTCCACGTGCGGGATCCGGGGGGCGCGCAGCAGGCCGTAGTCTGCGAAGGTCCCCGTGAGGAGCTGGCCGGCTCCGTCGTAGACCACCTCCTCCACGAGGCTCTGCCCCAGCCCCTGCACGGTCGCGCCGATCACCTGACCCTCGGCCAGCAGCGGGTTGATGATCCGGCCGGCGTCGTCCACAGCCACGAACCTGAGCACCTCGACCCCCCCCGTCTCGCGCTCGACCTCCACCACCGCGGCATAGGCGCCGAATGGGAAGACCGGGCCGGGAAGGGAGAATTCGGCCGAGGCCGCCAGCCCCTCTGCGAGGTGCGCCGGCAGCCGCTCCGGGCGGTGGGCGGCGGCGGCGACCTCATGAAAGGCCATGCCCCGCGCGGGCGATCCCCGAACGGCCAGGCGCCCGTCCTGCCACTCGATGTCCCCCGCCGCAGCCTCTAGCAGGTGCGCCGCGATGGCCGTCGCCTTCGTCCGGATCTGCTCCAGCGCCAGGAGCACCGCCGACCCTCCCAGGGTGGTGGAGCGGCTGCCGAAGGTCCCCACGCCGCGGGGCAGCGCCGCCGAATCCCCCTGCTCGACGACGATGGCGCTGCGGTCGATGCCCAGGGCGTCGGCGGCAATCTGCGCAAACATCGTGCCGTGCCCCTGACCGTGTGCCGTCGAGCCCGTCCGGACGATCACACGCCCGTCGGGGTCGACCGCCACCGCTGCGCTCTCCCAGACCCCGCTGCCGGCGCGCTCCACATACAGAGCCACGCCGACGCCCAGCAGCCGGCCGCCCTCGCGCGCCCGGCGCTGCTCCTTCCGCCACCGCGGATAGTCGAGCAGCGCGCAGGCCCGGTCCAGCGCCCGCGCGTACTGCCCGGAGTCGTAGGTGAACCCCAGGGGCGAGCGGTAGGGAAAGCGGTCGGGAGGAATCAGGTTCGCCCGGCGCACCTCGATCGGATCGCCGCGGATCTCCTGCGCCACCAGGTCGACCATCCGCTCGATGATGTAGGCGGCCTCCGGCCGGCCGGCGCCGCGGTAGGGCCCGGTGGGGACTTTATTGGTGGCCACCCCCAGCAGCTCGACCTCGGCGGCCCCGATCGCGTACGGCCCGGTGAGCAGCATGGCGGTCGAGATGGGGGGGACGGGCGTCGGCGGGTAGAGGTAGGCGCCGAGATCGGCGACGAGTTTCGCCCGCAGCGCCCGGATCAGTCCCCCCGCGTCGACCGCCACTTCCACCTCCGCGTCCAGCCCCCGCCCCTGGTAGGCGGCCGCGAAGTTCTCGCGGCGGTCCTCCACCCACTTGACCGGGCGTCCGTATTGCAGGGCCAGCCAGGCCGCCACCGCCGCCTCCGGGGCCAGCGCCCCTTTGCTGCCGAAGGCGCCGCCCACATCGGGCACGACGAACCGGATCCGCTCCTCCGCCCGCCGCAGCACCCGGCTCAACTGCGCGCGCGGCCGGTAGGGATCCTGCGCCGAGGCCCACAGAGTGAGCAGGTCGCCGGCGGCGTCGTACTCGGCCACCACCCCGCGCGTCTCCACGGGCGCGGCCGCCAGCCGCGGAATGTGAAACTTCCCACGGACCACGCGCACGGCGCCTGCGAACGCGCCCGCCACATCCCCTGCGCTCCGGCTCCAGCGCAGGAGGATGTTGTCTCCCAACCCCTCGTGGAGCAGGACCCGGCCCTGTAACGCCTCATGCGGATCGATCACCGCCGGCAGCGCCTCGTACTCCACGCGCAGACGCTCCGCGGCGTCGATCGCGGCGGCGCGGCTCTCCGCCAGCACCGCCGCCACCGGCTCACCGACGTAGCGTACCTTCTCTCTCGCGAGGATCGGGTGGGGGGCGGCGGCCACGCGGGCCTCTTCAGGCGCGGCGAACGGCAGGGCCGCCAGCCCCGCCAGATGCTCCCCGGTGACCACCGCCAGCACGCCCGGTGCGCGGCGGATCGAGTCCGCGTCGACCGCCTGCAGCCGGGCGTGGGCCAGCGGGCTGCGCACGACAACCAGATGCGCCATTCCCGGCAGGGTGATGTCATCGACGAACCGGGCCTGGCCGCGCAGAAACCGCAGGTCCTCATCCCGCTTGAGCGGACGGCCGATCCACCGCTGCGGCGGCGCGCTCACCCCATCCGCTCCCAGGTGACGACATAGTCGGGCACAGCGGCGCGCACGAAGCTGTCCACCGGACAGTAGCGGGCCACCAGGGCGGACAGCCGCCCCAGCCGCTCATCCGACTCATCGGTCCGGATGCGCACCGTCAGCCGCACCGCGGTGTAGTGGACGGGCACGTCGGCCAGCCCCATCCGCCCGCGCGTATCCAGCATCCCTTCGGCCGCCGTCTCCAGGCCGTCGTAGCTGAACCGGATTTTCTTGGCCATCCTGGCCGTTGAGACGTTGATTCAGGCGCAGAGCGCCACCAGGACGTACTCGAGCGGGCTGGGGGCCCGATCCTCCCCTCCCTGGGTGGGAGGCTCATCCGACAGCACCGGCGGAAAGTGCCGGACGACAATCTCCGACGCGCTGTGGGTGAGCATCTTCCCGCGCGCCCGGTTGACGACGATGTACTCGCGCCCTTCCTCCTGGTCGGTCATGCGCTCCTCCTCGCGCCGGTTGGCGTTCAGATCTCGACGATGATGGGTTCAAACGGAACCCGATGCAGTGACTCTGCGCCGCCGGGCCCCACCAGGGTCAGCGCGCCGAGCTGCAGCCCCATGCGCTCATCGGGCGTGATGGGATTGGGCTGGATGACGATCGCCATGTTCGCTTCGAAACGGCGACCCTCGGGCGCGGGGCGATCCTCGTCCCACGGCCAGAAGTCACAGCACCTCCGGTCGATCACCGGCGGGTGGATATCGACCCCGTACCCGTGGATCAGATCGTCGTAGATGATGTACCCCGCTTCCCCGATCACCGACCCCGCGCGGATGACGTCCCGCTCCGTCGCGCCGGGGCGGATCGCGGCCGCGATGCGCCGGTAGGCGGTGAGGGCGACGTCAAAGAGGCGCTGCCACGGCGGCGTGGGCTCCGCGCCCACGAAGATGGGACGGTGGATCTGCCCGGAGTACCCCCAGTAGGAGGCGCTGATCTCCGTGATAATGACGTCCCCGCGGGCGATGATCCGGTCGGAGGGGTTCTGGGCGGGGACGCACCCGGTGGGATCGTCCATCGGCATGGAGCGGAGAAAGGCGATGTGCGGCATGCCGCCGTCGCGGCGGTAGGCGCCCTCGATGATGTCGAGTAGTCCATCCTCGCGCATCCCCGGGCGGACCTGCAATGCCAGCGCGGCGATGGTGCGGTCGGTGAACTCGGCGGCGCGGGCCAGCCAGGCGATCTCCTCGGGCGACTTCACCGCGCGCAGGGCGGCGAACTCGGCGGTGACGTCCACGAAATCCACGTCGGACAGCACGGTGGTCAGGCGCCGGTGGTGCTGAAAGGGCATGCCCATGCCGAAGGTCGCGTTCACGCCCACCAGCCCGACGCGCCCGCGCGTCAGGCTCAGGGCCCGCAGCCGGCCGGCGACCGTCTCGGCGGGATCGTGGCCGCCCCATGCGACGATCGGCACCTCGCTGATCTGGCGGGCGTTGGGTACGTGGTTGACCAGCCCGACGTAGAGCGCCGCCTCCGCGG
>JACQGZ010000020.1 GCA_016199305.1 Armatimonadota bacterium
CCGACTGACGAGCAGATCATCGAGACCCTTGGCGGCCACCTCTGCCGCTGCACCGGGGACCAGGGCATCATCGAGGCGGTGCGCGCGGCGGCCCGCACGTGGCAGCGATAGCCCGGACCATCCCGGCCCTCGCCATCGCCCAGCCGATCCTGGCCGCCCTCGCGACCCCCGGGGCGACCGGCCGGGTGCTCGCCGCCTATGATCGCAGCTGCTATATCGAAACCGGGGAAGGCCGGCTGATCGCCGTCCTGGCCGAGCCGCTGGGCCGCGGCGCGTTTGCCATCACTGTTGGGGGAACCCCGTCGTTCGCCAATCTCCGGCCCGATCAGGCCCTCTCCCTCACGGGGCAGATGCTCCAACTCGGCGACCATCGCATCGACCTCACGATGGCAGTACCGTGGGATCCCACGGTGCCCTCACTCGCCGGCCCAGGCGATCAGGGAATGCGGGTCCTGGCCGCGCATCTGCGCGCGAACGCACCGGCCGAGGGCCTCGCGGGCGTCCACCTCGATCCCGGAGAGACGCCGGAGACGCCGTTGCTGGCTCAGGGTCGTGGGGCTCTCAACCGGCTGTATACCGGCCTGACCCAAGGCGACGCCGCGGCCATCACCGGCGCGACGGCCCAACTGGCCGGACTCGGCCCGGGGCTCACGCCGTCCGGAGACGACGTGCTGGCCGGCATCCTCCTGGCGCTGCGCCTCTGGCCGGGGGCGGCGGGACCTCTTGGACCAAAGGTGGTCGGCGCCCTTCTTATCGGGACCGCGGCTCCGCGGACGGGACGGATCAGTCGGGCCTACCTGTGGGCGGCGAGCCGGAGGCAGGCGTCCGAGGCCTGGCACGATCTGATCAGGGCGCTGCCGGCCGACCCCGACGCGGTGATCACTGCTGCCACCCGCATTCTGGAGATTGGTGAAACCAGCGGGGCCGACATGCTGACTGGTTTCCTCTTCGCCGGGGAGTTCGCCGGGATGTTCGCCGGGCCGCGATGACGCTTTCTCACGAGTCGACCTCTAGGCGATTTTGGCCTCGTCAGGCCAGCGGGAGGGCATGACGATGACCAAACGAGACTGGTACTGTGAGGACGTCCTCTCAGGAAAGATGGAGGTGCGGAAGGTCTGGGAAGATGATCGCGTGCTGGCCTTCCATCACCCCCGCCCCGAGAGTCCGGTGCATGTCGTCGTGATCCCCAAGGCGCACGTCCCCTCCATCCTGGATCCGCAGGCCCTGGACGGATCGCTCCTGGCCTCGATGGTCCGGGGTGTACAGGAAGCCGCCCGGCAACTGGGTCTCACCGAGACAGGTTTCTTCGTCCGCGCGAACGCGGCGGCGCCCGGCGTCACGCCGCACATGCACTGGCATGTCAGAGGAGGGGCCGGGATCTGGTAGGCTAGCGCTTCGCCGGCTGCCGCCCCGACGCGGGCGCCGGGCTGGGCCCCGGCAGGGGCAGATACTCCACCGCGGGCTGGCGGCGCACCGGTTGCGGGTAGAGTTCCATCAGCCGGTACACCTCCGCCGGCATGTCGGTACGCACCGTCAATCCCAGATCGCGCAGCGCGTCGGTGGTCAGCGGGTAGTCGTGGGTCCAGCGCCCGTCGGTGAGGGCCTCCGCCACCGCCTCGGCGTGGCTTTTGCCCAGGGGCTCGTCGAGCAGCCAGGTCAGGAAGCCACGCACCTGCCGCAGGGACTTGTCGGCGATGTCGGCCAGCAGGAGCGTCTTGTCGTCCACCTTCTCCACGCCCTTCTGCTTCACTACCGCCAGGATGGACGGGGCCGGATAGGGCCCCTCGTTCTGCTGCATCAACTGGGGATCGATCGGCCCCAGGGCCGCGTTCTCATCCATCATCAGGTGATTGGCGGCGAGGGCCACCAGGGTGCCGCCGGACATGGCGTAGTGCGGGACGAAGACCGTCACCGGGGCGGGATGTTTGCGGATGGCGTAGGCGATCTGCGTGGCCGCCAGCGCCAGCCCCCCGGGCGTGTGCAGGATGATGTCGATCGGCCGGTCGTCAGGCGTGAGCCGGATGGCGCGGAGGACCTGCTCGGAGTCCTCCATGGTCAGGTACCGATACAGAGGCACTCCGAGCAGGCTCAATGCTTCCTGGCGGTGGATCATCGTGATGACGCGAGAACCGCGCCGCTGTTCCAGGGCCCGCAGCACGCCAACCCGTTCCTTCTCGATGATCCGCTGCCGGATCATCGGCACGAGGAACGAGAGGACGAGGAACCACCAGAACAGGCCGGTCAGCCATTCAGACATAACCGCGGATCCCGGCCCGCACGCCTCACTTGGACGTCACGCGCATTTCGCCCATCCGCGCCGCCGGCGCGTACCGTTCGGGCGGGAAGATCAGGAAGATCAGGTTGAGCAGGATGCCCACCACCGCGGAGGTGGCGATCGACGGGAGCTGCCAGCCCCAGATGGGGATGTTGCCGCCGGGGAAGGCCGCGCCGCCGATCCCGACGATCAGGATGGTGGAGGCCACCGCGAGCTGGCGGGGGTCGAAGAAGTCGACCCCTTCGGCCATCATCAAGGCCACACCCTGCAGCCCGATCACGCCGAAGAGGTAGATGGCCAGGCCGCCCGTGACGGCCGTCGGCAGCGTGCCGACGACGGCGCCCAGCTTGCCGACGAAGGCCAGCAGCATGGCGATCACGCCCGCCGCCACCAGGACCGGGGCGGAGTAGTTGCGGGTGATCACCATCAGTGAGTTATTCTCGCCGTAGTTGGTGCCGGCGCACCCGCCGAGGAGGCCGTTCACGCCGTCGCCCGCGCCGTCGAGGACCAGGTTGAGGCCGATCAGCTTCTTGATCTCGAGTTTCTTCCGGCCGATCTCCTGGGCCACCCGGTCGATGTAGAGGCTGATCTGGTAGAGGTGCGCGGTCGATTCAGGAATGGTGGCGATGGCGATGGGCGCGATGGCGAAGATCGTCGCCCAGGCCTTCGGGTCGGCAAAAGCCGGCCAGGAGAAGTTGGGAACCGCAAACCACAGCGCCGCCCCCACCGGCTTGAAGTTGACCAAGCCGGGATAGAAGACCAGCGCCATCAGGTAGCCGACGATGGCCCCCAGCAGCACCGGCAGCATCCCGATGAGGCCGCGCCCGCGCAGGTAGACGGAGAAGACGATCGTGGCGAGCAGCGTGACCATGGCGACGGTCCACCAGGCGCTGTTCGCCCCGCCGCAGCAGGCCCCCGTGGCCATATCCAGGGCCACCTTGCCCAGGGCGATGCCGATGACGATGGCGACAGAGCCGGTGACCACGGGCGGCAGGACGCGGTCGAGCCGCGCCTTCCCGATGGAGCGGACGACGAACCCGGCGATGACGTTCACGACTGCGGTCCCGATGATCCCCACCTGCGCCAGACTGATGAGCGCAGGCGTGGTCGCGGTCGCCCCCGCGGGGAATGTGACGTTGCGAATCGCCGCGATGTAGGAGAATGACGACCCATAGTACATGGGGATGCGCATCCCGGATCCCAGGAGCGCAATCACCGTAGCCAGGCCGGACGCGAAGAGGGTGACGGTGACGTCGAAGCCCGTCAGGATCGCCACCAAGACGGTCGCGGGAAACATCGTCAGCACGTGCTGGAACCCCAGGCTGACCATGGCCCCAAGGGGCGGGCGGTCCTGCGGCAGATAGCCCTGGGGTCGTTCCGTCATATGACCTCACCTCCCGGCTGAGGGGTTTCTAAGGCTGTTCGGAGGCGGGGGGGCGACTCCCTGCCTCAAGGTGTTCGCCGGCGGGACGGGCGGGGTGCTCGCCGGCGCGGCGGAGGAGGCGGGTCTCGAGGGCCTCTAGCAGGTCCTGCATCTCGGTCCGCACGACTTCCCGCCAGTAGGCGCCCACGCGGCCGATGTGTCGGTATTTCTGCTGCCGGGCGCGCAACAGCTTCCGCGGCGGCAACCGGCCGAGGCCGCGCAGGGCGACCACCAGATGGTGGCGCAGCACGGCCGCCATGGCGTCCGGATCGACGTGCGCACCGCCGGGCGGCTCGGGGATGACGGCGTCGATGATCCCCAGCCGGTGCAGGTCGCGCGCCGTGAGTTTGAGGGCGGCGGCGACCTCCTCTGCTCGGCCCGCATCGCGGTACAGGATGGCGGCCGCGCCTTCGGGAGAGATCACTGAATAAATCGCGTGCTCCAGCATCAGCACGCGATCGGCGAGGCCCAGGGCCAGCGCTCCGCCGCTGCCGCCCTCGCCAATGACGACGGTGACGATGGGCGTGGGGAGGGACGCCATGGCCGCCAGGTTGCGCGCCAGCACCTGCCAGATGCCCTGGCGCTCCGACTCGAAGCCGGGATAGGCGCCGGGGGTGTCCACCAGGGTCAGCACCGGGAGGCCGAACTTGGCGGCCAGGTGCATCAGCCGCAGGGCCTTCCGATAGCCCTGCGGGACCGCCATCCCGGCGCGGCGACGCTCTCGCTCCGCCGGGGTCCGGCCGCGCTCGTGCCCGATGACCACCACGGTCAATCCGGCCACTTCGCCCAACCCACCGACGACGGCGGGATCGTCTCCTTCCTCCCGGTCGCCGTGCAGTTCAACGAAGCGGACGATGAGGCGGTCGATGTAATCCAGGGTCGTCGGGCGCTGCGGGTGCCGGGCCAGCTGCACCTGCTCCCACGGGGCGGCGCCGGGCCCGCCGGCGCGGCGGCGCCTAACGCGCCCCCAGGTGGGAGGCGGGGGCACCGGAGCGAGCCGGCGCGGCGTTTCCCGGCTGAGGTGCGCCACGAGGTGCGCCACCAGGTAGGCCACCGTCTCGCGCAGGCGCGGCCGCTCCACCAGCAGATCCACCTGCCCTGACGCGAAGAGCGTCTCGGCGCGGTGGGAATCCTCCGGCAGCCGTTCTCCAATCGTTGACGCGATCACCCTCGGCCCCACAAACCCGATCAGGGCGCCGGGTTCGGCGATGAGCACGTCCCCCAGCGCGGCAAAGGAGGCCGCCACGCCGCCGAAAGTGGGGTGCCCCAGGATGGAGATGTGTGGGAGGCCGGCGCGATCGTGACGGGCCCGGGCGGCCGCCGTCTTGGCCATCTGCATCAGGGAGAGCATCCCCTCCTGCATGCGCGCGCCGCCGCTGGCGGTCACGCTGACCACCGGCAGGCGGTGCCGCGTCGCATGATCGAACGCATCGGCGACCTTCTCGCCGACCACCGACCCCATGGTCCCGCCCATGAACTCGAATTCGAAAATGACCAGCACGACCGGCCGCCCGTCGATGCGCGCCTCGCCGATGATGACCGCTTCCCGCAGACCGGTGCGGCGGCGGGCCTCCAGCAGCCGGTCACGGTAGGAGCGCTGGTCGGTGAAGGCCAGCGGGTCCACCGAGACCAGGCCGCGGTCCAGCTCTCGGAAGGATGCGGGATCGGCCAGCAATGCGCTGCGCTCGTGCGCGGGCATGGTCAGGTGCGCGCCGCAGGTCGGGCAGACGCGCAGGTTGGCCTGCAACGTATTGTCCGCGATGACGTCCCGGCAGCGAGGGCAGGTGGTGACCGTCTCAGCCATCATGAGACCCTAGGGGTCGTCCGACGCGACGGATTCCGGCGCGAGACTGCCAGGGGCAATCAGAGGGTGAGGAACTGCAGTGCAATCGGGACGAGGATTGTGACGACGATGAGCCCGACCAGCCAATAGAACTGCTGGCGCATGTCGCCACGCAGATCCCGGATTTCGCCACGGAGATCTCGGATGTCTGCTTCAATGGTAGCCAGGCGCTGATCTACCTGCTGGGAGGCGCCTTCCAGGCGCGCCATCCTGATGTCCAGCGCTTCGGCCGCCACGGTGCCCTCCTCGAATCCATCATACCGTATCGGCCCAGTGGAAGCGTCTTACAGCCTCAGGGTGATGCCACCGTGAGTCATGCCTCGTATCAGACGATACGATCCTGGCGCAGCGCAGCGATGGCCGCCG
>JACQGZ010000195.1 GCA_016199305.1 Armatimonadota bacterium
CGGACGGCGGCGGACCCGGTACCCTCACCGACCACGATGCGTCTTACCCCGAAATCGCGCGCCCACGCGGCGACGACCTCGGCCACCATTTCCAGGGGAATGACGGAGCGGGCCAGGATGAGCCCGCGGCGGCCCACCGCCAGGCCGCACTTCTGCCGCCCGGGATCCACGGCGAGCAGCACGGCGTTCCCCGCCTCGGCCCTGGTCACGGAAGGTCACCCACCCTTCTCAGTCGCCGAAGACGACCCAAAAGATGAGGTAGGCGTCGATCGGGGTGCCGTCGCGGGTCGCGGGCGCGAAGCGCCATCTGAGCAGCCCCTGGCGCGCCGCCTCGTCGAGAGCCGCATCCCCGGAGGAGACGAGCACCTCCACGCTCGCCACCGTGCCGCCGGCGCGGATCAGCAGGCGGACTTTCACCCTCCCGCGGACTGAGGTCTCCTCGAGCGCCGAGGCCCCGCCGGGTCCGGGCAGCACAGCCGCGCGCAGAACCGGATGCAGAGGCGGTTGCTCAATAGGGATCGGGGGCTTCAGGACCGGCGCAGGCTGATGAGGAAGCGCGACCTGGGGCGCCGGGCTTTCGGACGGGTGCGCAAGGGGAAGAGCCGGCCGCGCAGAGAGGGGTTCGGACCCCTCCTCCGCTACCGAGGAGCCTGTTCCGGTGGACGCTGCGGCGCCCGGTCCCCCATCTCCACCACGAAGGCTGGGACCCGACCGGGCGGACGAGGCGCCCGGGGCCCGAGGGCCGGGGACCGGCCTCCCTGGGCGGGGGGTAGCCTGGGCGCGGCGCGCCGGTCCCCCGGGCGGCCTGTCAGGAACGGCCGCGCGTACGGGCGGTGAGGCCGGGTGGATCACCTGGGGCGATACCGGCGCGGCGGCAGGCGAGGGTTGCCCCTCCTCCTCCGCCGACGGACCCTGGACGCGGACGGGCGGGGCCAGGCGGGGGATGGCCGCCTGAAATGTGGCAGCGCGGCGCCCGGTCGCCAGCCCCACGGCGAGGAGGAGCAGAGCGGCCAGGGTCAGGCCGGTGAGCAGTCGACGGTGACGATTGGTCCGCACCCGCATTCGCACCGCCGCTCAGAATGTCGACCCCAACTGCACGAAGAAAGTGCGCCCTGCGCCCGGGAATCCCCGCAGGGTCTCATACCGCGCGTCGAGTAGGTTGTCCACCCCGGCGCGGATCACCCGGTCGCCGACCTTCTGTTCGTACCGGAGCCCCACCGTCGCGTAACCGGCCAGCGTCACCCGCGTCGCCGGAAAGGTCGAAGTGTCCAGATCCTCGCGCGCCGAGACGTAGTTCACCAACAGGGAGAGGTTTGCGTCCGGCCGCGGCGCATACCGCAGGATCAGGTTGGCCTGCCAGGCCGGCAGGCGCAGGAGCGATAACCCGGTGCCGCGGTCGAGGCCGCTCGACCAGGTGACATTGCCCGAGACCAGCCACGGCCCGCCGAGCCGCCCCACCACCTCGGCGGAGAGGCCGGCGATGCGGGCCGACCCCACGTTCATCGGCAGGCAGCCCCCGACGATCAGGTCCCGGGCGTCGGTGTAGAAGCCGTTGAGGCGCGCCACCAGCCCCGGCCGGACCGCCGCCTCTACGCCGAGATCGGCCGCCCACGCCTGCTCCGGGCGCAGCGCCGGATTGCTGCAGCCGGGGAAGGCCAGTTCGAAGAAGGTCGGGGCGCGGAAAGCCCGCCCCATGCCGCCGCGCAGGCGCACCCCCTCGTTGATGAAATGCACAAACCCCAACCGCGGGTTCACCTGCCCGCCGTAGCCCGGGTGGCTGTCGTAGCGCACCCCCACACCCAGCAGGGTGCGCGGCCGCAGCAGCACATCGTACTGCGCGTATCCGGCCGCGGTGGTCGCCTGCGCCTGAAAATTCGAGAAGGTCGAGGTGGACACAAACCGCACCTGCTCCAGCTCCACTCCCCAGGTGAGCACGGCGCCGTCGCTCAACCCGTGCACGCGCTGCCAGGCGCCGCCGAAGGCGCTCCCCCGGTCGTCCGAGGCGAATCCCGGCGAGGTAAACGAGAGCCGGTCACCCAGCCACCAGACGCGGGCCTCCGTAGACTCGCCGCCGGCGCCCCGCTCCGCCAAGATCAGGCTGGCGATGGTGCGCTGATCGGTGAGGCGGTCGGTCGGGCTGGGAAAGAAGGTCGGTCCCGGAAGCCCGGAGAGACCGGCGGTATGGCTCACGGTCAGCGTGAGGGAGCGCGGGCCGCTGCCATTGAGGACCAGGCGGGCGCTGCCCGTCCAGCGGGAGGCGGCGCTGTTCGGGCGGTCGCCGGCGGTCCCCAAGAACTGGCCGCCCAGGGTGAAGATGCCTCCACGCCAGGTGTGCCCGACGCGCATCGCGGCGTGCGCCGTCCCGTAACTCCCCCCACCCGCGGAGGCCTGCGGGCGCGCGTCGGCGCGCGTTACGACCTGGATCACCCCACCGAGGGCGTTCCCGTAGATCGCCGAATAGGGGCCGCGCAGCACCTCCACCCGCTCCACGTCCTCCAGGGCGATCGTGGAGAGGTTCACCCCGAACTGCGCGGTGCTGTTCAGCGGAATGCCGTCGATGAGCACCAGCACCTGCTGCGGCGAGGATCCACGGATGGAGGCCTGGGTCAGACCGCCGGGCCCGGCCCCTGCCGTTCGAAGCGATACCTCGGCGAGAAACGCGAGGGCCTCGCCGAGGGTGAGGAATCCCATGCGCCGCAGCTCCTCGGCGGGGATCACGGTGACGTAGGCCGGGGTCGTCGGCACCAGCTGGGGGCGCCTGCCGGGGACGACCACCTCTTCGCCCTCGAAGGTGGGCACCTGCCCGAGGGCGGCCGGGCCGGCCAGGGAGACGAGAAGGCCCACGGCCACCAGACCCGTGGGCAGCGCGCGCAGGAGCATTGGAGACCCACCCCCTTCCGCGAAGGCGTGGCGTCACTCCCGCCGCCTTCGCCGGCGAAGGCGGCAGCGATATGATCCACTGCGGCGCGCAGGCAGGTCTTCTGGCTCCGGTTCCTCGCGTGCCCCGGCCTTCCCGGGCTCAGCCGCCCCCGCGGTGTCGCGGCGGCGCCGGCCCAGTGGCGTCCTGCGGGGACACGCTCCCCGTCACAGCGGCGGGACCGCGCCGGATTCCTCATCGAGGCCGTCGAGCGCGCGCGACCCGGTGAGTCACCGGCTTCCCTATTCTGACGGAGGCGACCTCCGTCCACCTGCGCCCGCACCGTGTGGGTTCCATGCGGGTTGGGGTCAACCCTGCAAGATACCCTCAACGGCCGCACGATACGGCGCGCGCTCAGCGTGGATCGTTGGGCTGAGGGGCACGCCCGATGAAACCGTGATCCCGTCGTTCGGTTTCAGAGGGCGTGGCCCTCAGCCTTGTCCTAGAGGTTGGGGCGGAAGTCGATGATCACCGGGCCGATCGTGTAGGCGTCGCGGTCGGTGACCACCTCCACGCGCACCGGGCGCCGCGCCTTCGAGATCGCCTCCACAACGCGCCGGGCGGCGTCGATGTCCGCTTCCAGCAGCGGGGCCTCCGTGATGCGGGCGAAGGGCGGGGAGAGCACTTCGCGGCGCGCGGCGGCGGTGGCGCGGTCGAGCAGGTCGAGCAGCTGCCGCCCGATCTCATCCCGCGACTGCCGGCCGTCCACGTTTCCCGACGCGAGGACCCGGCCGCGCGGGAAGACCAGGTGGTTGTCGATCAGCTGGATGCTGACCTCCAGGGGCTCCCCCTCCAGCGTGTTCTCGTTCGCCACGATGCGGAGGATCGTCTCGGCGGGGTGCTCCTTCACCAGCGCGGCCACCTGGTCCCAGGTCAGCGCCGGGGGAAAGAGACGCAGCACGGAGCCGGTGGTCCCATCCACGCTGATGCCGTTGGCCAGCGCCAGATCCACCGCCCGGAGCCGCAGGGTATCGACCTGCGCGGCCACCTGGACCAGGGGCAGCCGGCTGTCGATGACCCCGCGCAGCACCTCCTGGTTGCGCAGATAGGCGATGTCGCCCTGCTTCAACTGCCGGAGGCGGGCCTCCGCGTTCTGGATCTCGGTGCGCAGCCCCTCGATCTGCTCCTGCAGGGTGCGGAACTGGAAGAGCGCCTGGCGGGCATCGCGCGAGACCAGCAGGACGGTGGCGACGGTGATCACCGTGATGATCATCCCCGTGGCGATGGTGATGATCTGGGCGGTGTACCGCGGCCGCAGGCCGAAGAGGGTGAGGCGGCGCCGGCCGATGGCCCGGCCGACCAGGTTGCCGACGTAGGCGATCCCACCGCTGACGAAGATCAGGAGCGGGATGAGGATGACGCCGAATTCCATCAGTGCACCCGCCGCCGGCCGCCCGCCGAGGCCCGGTCGGGGCCGGGCGCGCCGCCCCGCACGGCCCGCTCCGCCCAGAGGCGGCGGAGGAGGCGCAGGTAGGCCGCCACCTCTCTGAAGGAGAGCTTGCTCTGCCCGGCGGCGCGACCGGTGAAGGGATAGGGGACCTCCGCCACCACCAGGTCGGGATTGCGCCCCAGGATCTCCAGCAGGATCTTGAACCCGATGCCCCAGTAGGCCCGCCGGGCGAAGACTTCGCGGCGGGCGGCGAAGAAGCCCGAGAGCGGGTCGCGGACCCCCAGGCGGAAGAGCAGGCGCGCGATGGCGGTCGCGCCCAGGCTGGCGGCGCGGCGCCACAGCGGCCAGCCGCCAATGCTGCCGCCGGCGTAGCGGGAGGCCACGGCGATATCGGCGCCGCGCTCGAGGGCGGCCACCAGCGCCGGCAGGGTCTCCGGGGGATGCGACCCGTCGCTGTCCATCACCGCCACGATCCCCCCCGACGCCGCCTCGGCGCCGGCCAGCACCGCCGAGGCCAGGCCCCCCTTGCCGGACCGCCGCAGCAGCCGCAGCGGCAGAGGACCCTCGACGGCCAGACGGGCCGCCACCTCCGCCGTGCCGTCGGGGGAGGCGTCGTCGACGACGATGACCTCCAGCCCCAGCGGCGCCGCCAGCGGCGCGAGCGCCTCCACCAGCGCGGGGAGGGTCGCGCGCTCGTTGTAGGTGGGCAGGATGAGGGAGGTCTTCATGGCGGGGGCCCGGCCGGGCAGGGAAGGGGCGCGGGCGGCTTCAGCAGGACCATGTCGCCCATCTCGGACAGCACGGTCAGTTCGCCGGAGAAGGCCGCGCGCGCCCAGCGGTCGTACTCGCCCCGCGTGATGATCAGGAACGCGCCGCCCGGCCCGCAGAGGCTCCGCCGCGTGTAATATTCGCCCATGGCCCAAATGATCGGGTGCCGGCTGTAGTAGATCAGGGAGGCCCGGTCGCTCAGCCCTACGCCGACGACACGATCCTGCGGACGCACCTGCGCGCCCAGGGCCTCCGCCATCGGCCTGGTGGCGCGGACGCGCTCCAGCTGCGGCACGGTCGAGGTCACCAGGAGGATCAGCGTCGCCGCCATGATGCCGGTCAGGGTGACGAACCCCCGCAGATGGGATCGCGCCGCCAGGAGCCACGCCGCCAGCACGACTCCCGCGGCCAGGAGCAGGCCCACCAGCCTGACATGGGGGAGGAGCGTCGCAAACTCGGCCGGGTATTTCGTGCGCCCGAAGAGCGCCAGGGCCACGCCGAGAAGGGTCCCGGCGACCAGCAGCACGCCCGCGCCCCAGCGCAGCAGGCCGGCCGCCTCCGGGTCCTGGTCGTCCAGCGTGCGCGCCCACAGCCGCGCCACCCCGACCGCGGCGACGGGAAAGATCGGCAGGATGTAGTTCGGCAGCTTCGTCCTCGCGACGGAGTAAAACAGCAAGGTCACGCCGATCCACAGCAGCAGGAGGAGGCTGCGCCCGTCCTGCCGCAGCCGGCGCGCGTGGTACACGACCATCGAGGGCAGGAAGGCGCTCCAGGGGAAGCCCCCCAGAGCAAGCACAGGGAGGTAGTAGTACCAGGGGCCGGGCTGGTTCTCCACGACGCCGACGAACCGGGTGACCATGTAGTAGCCCACGATCCGTTCCAGGAAGGGGCGCCCGTGGCGCACGGCCTCCACCCCATACCAGGAGAGGCCGATTAGAGCGTAGAGGACAAACCCCTCCCAGGGCAGCGCGCGGAGCCGCCGGAGGAGCACGCCGCGCATCAACCACCACGCTCCCACCACCATGGCTGGCAGCAGCAGCCCGATCGGCCCTTTGGTTAGCGTCGCCAACCCCGCCCAGACGAAGGCCCACCGGTAACCCCGCCGCCGCGCGTCAGAGACGACCGCGTCTTCGGCGACGAGGACCATGTAGAGCGCGGAGAGCATGAAGGCCACCAGGACGACGTCGAAGATGGCCAGACGGGAGAGGACGAAGTACGCCAGCGTCGTCATCAGGATCAGGCCGGCCAGCAGCCCCGTGCGGCCGTCGTAGAGGCGCCGGCCGAGCAAAAAGGTCACCAGCACGCCTGCCGCGCCGAAGAGGGAGGTCCAGATGCGGGCCGTAAACTCGCTGAAGCCGAAGAGCGCCCCGGTGGCGGCCACCAGCCACATGTACAGCGGCGGATGGACGAACCAGGGCTCCCCGTTGTGGTAGAGGGTAATCGGGTCGCCGCGCTCGGTGATCTGGCGGGCGATGTCCGTGTACCTGGGCTCGTCCTGATCCCAGAGGCTCCCCTGCCCGAGGGCGATGGTGAAGAGGGCCAGCGCGCCCGCAGCCAGCAGGACCGCCGCCGGCAGGCGGGGGAGCCGGAGGACCCGGCCCGCCGTCACCGCGCCCGCCATAGCAGGTACGCTCCCACGGCGCCGATGACCAGGTTCGGGGTCCACGCCGCCAGCAGCGGCGAGAGCCGGCCGGACTGTCCCAGGGCCAGTGTGGTATTCATCAGCAGGTAGTAGACGAGCAGGATGACAATGGTCAGGCCCAGCCCGATCGAGGGGCCAGAGCGGTGCGGCCGCAGGCCGAGGGGCACGGCGAGCAGGGCGAAGATCATGCTGCTGCTGGGGATGGCCAGCCGCGAGTGCAGCCAGACCAGGTACTGCACGATCGACTCGCCGGTCCGCTGCAGGACCCCCATATAGGCGCGCAGTTCCCGGATCGTCATCTCGGAAGGATCTTTCCGTTCTGTCAGCAGATCGCCCGGCGTCCGCCGGATGCCGGCATCGATGCGCGCAAACTGCACCTGGACCATCTGCGGGCCGCCGAACAGGTACATCGTGCCGTCCTCGAGCTCCCATCCGCCGCCGCTGTACCGGGCGCGCGCCGCCTCGATCACGCGCACCAGCCGGTCCCCCTCAAACTGATTGGCGGTCAGCCCTTCCATGCTCTCGCCGTTCTCCGCCACGTGGCGGGCGTAGAAGACGGAGACGCGCGCCCCCTCCCGCTCCCGGAAGAGCAGGTAGCCGCGCTGCGGCGTGACCCGCCCCGCCTGGAGGAACTCCACGCGGTAGCGGTCCTCCGCCAGCGGCACCGCCCATTCGTTCAGCGCGATCCCCAGGGCCGAGACGAAGAGGCCTCCCGCCAGCACCGGCACGGCCACGCGGATCAGGCTGATCCCGCTGGTGCGCATCGCCACGACCTCGTTGCGGTCGGAGAGGCGGCCGAAGGTGAGGAGGACCCCCAGCAGCAGCGCCATGGGCAGCGAGAAGGCCAGGAAGTATGGCACCCGCAGCAGCAGCAGGCGCGCCACCACGATGACGGCGATGTGCTGGGCGGCGGCGAAGCGCGCCAGGAAGAAGATGTGGTTGACCGTAAG
>JACQGZ010000189.1 GCA_016199305.1 Armatimonadota bacterium
GTGGTAGAGGAAGAGGGCGCGGCCGATGAAGATGTACGGGAGGTAACTCACCAGGAAGCCGGTGACGATGAAGATGGCGGCGGGATCGCGAGTGCGCACCGCCCCGCGGGCCAGGTACGCCAGCGCGGGGATAGCGGCCCACCAGAGGACGGGATTGCCGATGGACAGCACCCCGCGGTAGAAACCCGTCGGGACCTGTTCGAACTCATACCAGATCGGCCGCAGCAGCAGCGGCCAGGACCACCACTGCGACTGGTAGGGATGGCCCGCCGTCAGCCCGGCGTGAAAGCGGAACATGAAACTGTGGAAGCCCAGCCACTCCCGGACAGAGTGGCCGAGCGTGAAGTAGGGAATCCAGGTCAGCAGGTACACGGCCGCCGGGACGGCCACGTAGGCCCCCAGCAGGTGCAGCCAGCCCCGGGGGCGCGGCGGCATCCACCGTCCCTGTCCCAGCAGGATGACCAGAAAGAGCGGGATCGTTCCCAGGGGGGCGATCCCGGTCCACTTGGTCGATACCGCCGCCCCCGCGGCCAGCCCCGAGAGATAGAGCCACCCCACCCCGCCCCGCCGCAGATGGCGCCAGAACGTCCAGTAACTCGTCGCCAGGAAGAGGACGACAAAGATGTCGGGCTTGGCAATGCGGCTCTCCACGTAGGCCAGACCGTCGATGGCGACCAGCAGGCTGGCCGCAGCGGCCACGAAGGGGCTCGCGGTGAGCTCCCAGGCCAGCAGCGCGGTCACGAGGACCAGCAGCACGCCCGCGGCGACGCTGGCGGCCCGCCAGCCCACGGCGCGGTCGCCGAGGGCCCACACCCCGACGGCGATCAGCAGTTTGGAGAGGGGCGGGTGGGTGATCTCCTCGGTGATCTCCTGGCGGTGCAGATACTGGTTCGCCGCTTTAGCGTAGTAGATCTCATCGAAGATCATGCGCGAGGGGATGTCCAGGCGGGCGCCTCGGACCGCTGCGGCGAAGACCAGCACGACGAGGATGAGGAGGACGTGACGCATCGGTCAAGGGCTCGCGAGGGCGCTCTGGGCAGACCGCACCGCCCCAACTACCGCGCCTCCGGCCGGAACTCCTCCCCCGCGCCACCCCCGGCGGTCCACCCCGGGTCAGCGCGGCGACCGGGCTCGCACGCCGCGGGCGGCCCGCCGGGCGGCCGCGGCCATCTCCTCCGTGGCCCCGCCGGGAGCGAAGAGCGCCTGCTCCACGAGCCCCGTGAGCACTCCCACCTCCGGCGGCGGCGCGGCGGGGCCGAGGCGTGCCGCAAACTCCCGGGGCGTCTCCGCCGGCCGCCGGCTCATCCCGCGGCGTGCCAGCGCGCGCACCATCGCCCCATAGGCCCGCAGGATCTCCCCCTGCGGCCCACGCGCGCCGGGCCGCGCCGCGCGGGCCAGCAGCACCACCGCTCCGGCGGCGCCGGCGGCGAGAAGCCAGGGGAGGGAGGCCTCGACGGACGGGACGAGCCCGAGCACCCAGCGCGGCGGCGTCACCGTCGCCAGGCGCGCGCTGAGGAACTCCGCGACCCCCTGCCAGCCCCAGTGCGGGACGCCGGGACCGCCGAGCGCCGCCGGGTCGGGAAAACTCGGGGTCGGCTCGAACTCGACCCATCCCGTGCCGGGGAAGAAGACCTCGACCCAGGCGTGGGCGTCGCTGTTGCGGACCTCCAGCAGTCCGGTCAGCGGGTGCACCGTCCCCGGGGTGTACCCGGTGACCAGCCGGGCGGGGACCCCGACCGCGCGGAGCAGGACGATCATGGCGCTGGCGAACTGCTCGCAGTAGCCACGGCGTTCCTCAAAGAGGAAGTAGTCGACGGCGTCGCCCCGGCTGCGCTGCGGACCGATCGTCAGGTCGTAGCGATACTGCGTCCAAAGGTAGCGGTTCACCGCCCGCACCTGCTCGTACGGCGTCGTCGCGGCGGCCGTCATCCGGCGCGCCAGCGCCTCCACCCGCGACGGGAGGCTGGCCGGCAGCTGCAGGTAGCGCTCCCGGATGAACTGCGGATACGACGCCTCAGCGGTCTGGAGGCGGGCCGGGACCGGGTCGAGCGGCCGGGAGACGACCGTGTAGATCATCCCGCGCTCCAGCGTGAAGGGGAGGCGGACGGAGGAGTAGCGGTCCACGTAGACGTGATCGCTCGGCAGGTAGATGTGCTCCACCCGCGGCACGGCGAAGGCCACGTTGGGCTGGTCCTGCTGAATGTAGAAGGTCTGGACCAGCCGGCGCTCCCGGTCGCGGTAGGCGTAGACGTCGTCGCGCCCGTGGACCAGGGCGATCGGCGGGACCGCGGAGGTGTGCTGTCGCACCCGGTGGTCGTCGATCCGCCAGCCCGTCCCGGTGTAGGTGTCGAAGACCAGCCCGCGCCAGTTGCGCCGTTCCGTGGTGCGCACGCGCATCACGACCCGGTCGTTGAGCCGTCCCCGCAGGCGCAGATCGACGCTCGGCCCGAAGCCGAAGTAGCCGTTGGGGTTGAAGAGCTGCTCTCCGCTGGAGGTCTCGGGGTAGGCGGGGTTGACGATGCCGCCGGAGAGGCGCTCCCCCACCGGCACCGAGGGCGTGAAGGGCAGGGTGGTGATGAACAACCCGGGGAGGCGGGGCGTCAGGAGAAAGACCAGGCCTCCGCCCAGCGCCAGAACCCCCAGCAGCGCCGCGGCGGTGGGCAGGGCCTCACCACCGCGCAGCGCCGGTGCGACGGGAGCGGTGGCGGCGCTCGCGGCGGCCTCCCGCCCTGCGTCCGCGGTATTGTACAGGAGCGCCACGCACGCCGCCAGCGCATAGGGCGCGAAGTAGGCGCCATAGGTGACGTCGACGCTGAAGGCCGCGGCCACGGCCATCAGGACCACCGAGGTCAGCAGGCTGAAGAGGAGGTCGCGGCGGCGCGGCAGGTCGTAACTGTGCAGCGTCTGCAACCACAGCAGGAAGATGGTCAGCGGGATGCTGGTGTGAAATGGATCCAGCGCGAGCGCCCGCAGGAAGGCCCAGGCCGCCCAGAGACACCCGGCGGTGAGGGCGAGCTTGACCCAGAGGTTGTGGTGGCGCCGGCGGTGCCAGGAGAGCAGGAACCCGACGGTGACCAGCCCGGCCATGGTGAAGCGCAGGGCCCCGA
>JACQGZ010000207.1 GCA_016199305.1 Armatimonadota bacterium
GGAGGAAGCCGGCCCGCAGCCGCTCGTCGGGGACGGTGCCGGCCAGCCGGTCGACCGTCACCCGGGCTCTCGCCGCGTGCGCGGCGGCCTGATCCGGCTTTCCCATCGACTGGCTCGCTTCGGCCAGGCCCGCCAGGGCGCGCCAGAGCCTCGGGAGGCCTCCCTGGCGCTCCGCTTCCTCTGCCGCCTCGCTGTAGAGGGCGTGGGCGTCTTCGAGCCGGCCCATCGCCATCAGCGCATCCGCCTGCACCTGGAGCGCAAGAACGCGCCAGTGCCCTGTGCCGGTCCTGGCGACCAGTGCCGAGAGGACCCGGCCGGCCTCGTGGGCCTCCGCGGGCTGCTGCACAGCAAGGAACACACGCCCCTCGGCGTAGGTGACCTCTTGCTGAAAGGCCAGCCGCGTCTGTGTTTCATCGGTCCCGCAGTTGTTGCAGAACCGCGCGCCGGACGGGTTCTGGGTGCCGCAGGCCGGACAGGTCAGCGCCACAGAATGACTCCAGGGGGGTCAGTGCTGTTCTTGAATTCGGGGGGCTGCGGCAGGATTACTTCTTGCGGCGGCCGCCGCGCTTGGCCTCGGTGTTGCGCTTCAGGTCGAGGAGGCGCTCCTCGCTCTCCTTCATGAAGGCCTTGAGTTTGTCTTCGAAGGAGGCGCGGGACCGCACGCGCGCGGTCCGCTCCTCGGGGGTCAGGGCCTGTTTGACGGAGAGGTCGAGCTTGCCCTTCTCGTTGACGCCCAGGACCTTGACCCGGATCCGCTCCCGCTCTCGCAGGTAGTCCTTGACATCCTTAACGTACGTGTCGGCGATTTCGGAGATGTGGACCAGACCGCTCTTGCCGTCGGGGAGTTCGACGAAGGCGCCATAATGGGTGATCTTGACGACCGTCCCTTCGACGATGGCGCCGGCTTCTACGCTCATGTTGGGCGAAACTGAGGCCTCCTCAATCCCTGCCAAAATGGGCAAGACGCATTATACTGGCTGGCCCCCCGACGGTGTCAAGGCAAACGCCGGCACGCGTCGCGCGTGGTCGGGCGCGGCTCACGGTCCCGGCGGGGGGGTGGGGGTGGGGCGGACCAGGATGATGGGAATCTCCCCCGGCCGGACCAGCCCCAGCTGCTCGCGCGCCAGCCGCTCGATGTACTGCGGCGTGTGCAACCGGCGGATCTCCTCGCGCAGCTGGGCGTTCTCCCGCCGCAGCGCGCCGGCCTCTCGACTGAGGCGGTCGGCCTCGCGGTGGAGCCGGTAGGTCGCCAGGTAGGTGGCCCCAAAGGCGTTGAGGGTCAACAGCGCCGCTCCGATCAGCAGCAGCGGGACGACCCAGCGCGGCAGCCGCGGGGTGCGGGGGGCGGGGAGCGCGACGGGGCGACGATAGGTGGAAAGGTTCGGCATCCGCGCCCCGAATGTTCGGATGGGGGGCGGCGAAATCCTTGTGGGAGGCTGCCGCCGGGGCGACCCTCAGGCCGGGGCGGGGAAGGCGGCCCGTCCCGCGTAGACGGCGGAGGCGCCGAGTTCCTCTTCGATCCGCAGCAGCTGGTTGTATTTGGCGGTGCGCTCCCCCCGCGAGGGCGCGCCCGTCTTGATCTGCCCCGCCCCCACCGCCACCGCCAGGTCGGCGATGGTCGCATCCTCGGTCTCTCCGGAGCGGTGGGAGAGGATCACGGCGTAGCCGGCCTGCTGCGCCAGGCGGACGGTCTCCAGCGTCTCGGTGAGCGTCCCGATCTGATTGGGCTTCACCAGGACGGCGTTGGCCACGCCTTCGACGATGCCGCGCCGCAGCCGCTGGGGATTCGTGACGAAGAGATCGTCGCCGACGAGCTGCAGCCGTCGGCCCAGGCGCCCGGTCATCGCCCGCCAGCCCTCCCAGTCGCCTTCCCCCAGGCCGTCCTCAATCGACGCCAACGGGAAACGGTCGGCGAGCTCGACGTAATAGTCGACAACCTCAGCCGCCGACCGCACCACACCCTCGCGACGGAACCGGTAGGCGCCGTCGGCGATGAGTTCGCTGGCGGCGACGTCGAGGGCCAGCCCGACCTCCTCGCCCGGGCGGTAGCCGGCCCTGGTGATCGCCTCCACCAGCAGGTCGAGCGCATCTGCGGCGCCCCAGAGGTTGGGGGCGAAGCCGCCTTCGTCCCCTCCGCCGGTCCCCAGCCCGCGCGCGGTTAGCAGCGCCTTGAGGTGGTGGAAGATCTCCGCGCCGGCCCGCAGGGCTTCGCTGAAGCGTGCGGCGCCCCAGGGGACGACCATGAACTCCTGGATGTCCAGCGTGTTGGTGGCGTGTGCGCCGCCGTTGAGGACATTCATCAGCGGGACGGGCAGCCGCCGGGCGCCCTCTCCCCCGAGGCTGCGGTAGAGCGGCAGCCGGCGGGAGGCCGCGACGGCCTTCGCCAGGGCCAGAGAGACGGCCAGGAGCGCGTTGGCTCCGAGCCGGGATTTGTCGGGGGTGCCGTCGAGACCGATCAGCCGGCGGTCGACCTCCTCCTGGTCGGCCGCCATGGACCGCAGCGCCGGGGCGATCTCCTCGGTGACGGCGCGCACGGCCCGGCGCACGCCGCGGCCCAGGTAGCGGGCGTCGCGGTCCCGCACCTCGAGGGCCTCGCCCGCACCGGTGGAGGCGCCCGACGGCACGGCGGCCCGGCCCCAGGCGCCGTCGTTGAGGAAGAGATCGGCCTCGACAGTGGGATTTCCGCGGGAGTCGAGAATCTCCCGGGCGCGGATGGCGGCAATCGCCGGCGTCACGGGCGACGTCCGGGCAGCGGGGGAGGCGGGGCGGCGGAGCGTCCTCCCATGTCGAGTTCCTCGTAGGGCGTGGCGCGCGCCGCCTCACGGGGCGACGCCGGCAGGGAGAGGATGCGAACCCGCCGCCGGCGCTCCCCCAGGGTCACCTCCAGGATGTCGCCGGCCGCCACCGTCGTGGAGGGTTTCGCGCGACGGTTGCCGACGCGCACCCGGCCGGCGTCGCAGAGGCGCTGCGCCATCAGGCGCCGCTTCACCAGACCGCTCACCTGGAGGTATTTGTCGACGCGCATCCCCCTTAGGCTTTGCTCTGTGCCCACAGCGCCAGCAACTCCTCCAGTGAGTGCTCCCCCAGCGGGCGCCCGGACGCGTCGGCCAGCGCCTGCACCCGGCCGAAGCGCTCCAGGAACTTGCGCGTGGCGTCGCGGACGGCCACCTCCGCGTCCACGCCGTGGAAGATGGCCACATTGATCAGTGTGAAGAAGGCATCGCCCAGCTCGTCGGAGATCTCCTCCGCAGCCCCGCCCTCCCCCGCGGCCTCCAGTTCGGCCAGTTCATCCCGCACCTTGGCCAGCGCGGCCTGGGCGTCCGGCCATTGGAAGCCGGTGGCGCGCACCCGCTCCTGGACCTTCTGCGCACGGGCCAGGGCGGGCAGAGCCTCCGGGATGCCCTCGAAGAGTGATCCCCGGCGCGCCTGTTTGGCCTCCTCCCAGTGGGCCAGGACCGCCTCCGCGTCGGCGAGCCGCGCCGGGCCGAAGACGTGGGGGTGGCGGTCGATCAGCTTCCGCACCAGGCCGTCCACCACATCTGCGGTGGCAAACCCTCCGGCCTCTTCCGACATCTGCGCGTGGAACACCACCTGGAGCAGCAGATCCCCCAGTTCCTCGCGCAGCGCGGCGGGGTGAGCGCGGTCGATGGCCTCCAAAGCCTCATAGGCCTCTTCCAGGAGATAGGGGCGCAGCGAGCGCGGGGTCTGGGCGCGGTCCCACGGACAGCCGTCCGGCCCGCGCAGGCGAGCCATGACACGGACCAGGTCGTCGAAGGTGTAGGTCGTGCTCATGGCTTCTTAGGAGGGCCGGGGCAGCCGGCGGATCGTCGCCTGCTTCCGCTCGTCGACCAGCCACTTCTGGAAGAGCGCCTCCTGCCGCTCCTGCGTCAACTGGTCGCGGATCTGCGGGGCCACCTCCGCGAAGGTGGCCTTGCGGGCCGGCTTCTTCTCGTGCAGGAGGATGAGGTGGTAGCCGAACTGCGTCTTCACCGGCCCACTGACCTGCCCCGGCTGCAGGCTGAAGGCGACCTTCTCGAACTCCGGGACCATCGCGCCGCGGCCGAAGAACCCCAGATCGCCGCCCTTGTCCTTGCTCCCCGGATCCTGCGAGTACTGGCGGGCCAGATCCGCAAACTTCTCGCCCTTGGCCAATTTGCCCTGGATGAGCACGATTGTCTGCCGCGCCCGCTCTTCCTGCTTGGGGTCCTCGACGCGGATGAGGATGTGGCTGACCCGCGCCTGCTCCGGCTGGTCGAACTGGGCACGCCGCTGGTCGAAGGCCTTGCGCACCTCCGCCTCGGGGACCTCCACCTTGGTTACGAGGGGGAGCAGCGCCCGGACGGTCAGGTTGACCCGCAGGAGGCGGCGGACGTCGTCCATCGTCAGGTTGCGCTGGGAGAGGGCCAGCTGGAACTCCTCGTCCGATCCGAAGTTCTTCTTGATCCGGTCGATCTCCGCGGCCACCTGCGTCTCGGAGATCTGGACGCCGCGCTTGCGGGCGGCCTGGAGGATCAGCCGCTGGTCGATCAGCTGGTCGAGGACGAGGCGCGCCAGTTCGGCGCGCTGCTTGTCGCCGTCCTCCCCGGTGAGATTCACGTTGAACTGCGCGGCCGCGCGCGCGACCTCCGCATCCACTTCACTCCAGAGGATGGGCTCCTCGTTGACCGTGGCCGCGACCGCCGAACGGGCGCGCAACCCGCGCACGACGAAGCCGACCGGTTTGCCGCCGACCTTCACCCGAAGGTCTGCGCCGAAGGTCAGGGCGTAGGCGGTGCCCGCGGCCAGGGCGACCGCGAGCATGATCAGCACCGTGAGGGCGATCTTGCGTCTCTGCGTCACCAGCATGTGCCTCCCATCTCTCATGTCAGTGCGCCGGCAGCGGCTCTGCGGCCGGCTGCCGGAGGAAGTGTGCTATCGCCTCCAAGATCTCGCGCACCTCGGCGACCTGGTCAGAGAACTGGCCGCCGGTCACCCGGACCGTGACTACCGCCGGCGTGACCTGAATCCGCCCCCCGTAGGCCACGCGCAGCCGGCGCTGCACCGGCTCTGGCAGATAGGCCCCGGCGCGGAGGCGGATGGTGTACCGCGCCCCTTCCCGGCCGAGCGCGGCCACCCCCA
>JACQGZ010000040.1 GCA_016199305.1 Armatimonadota bacterium
AAGTAGACAAAGGCACCGTCGGGGATACCGTCCAGCACCGACCTCCGCTCCTGGACGATCAGGCGGTTCCACCCCATGTGCGGTACCTTCAGCCCCGCTGGCAGGCGGCGGACGTCCCCGGGCAGGATCCCCAGTCCGGCCACCGCAGCGCTTTCTTCACTCCGCTCGAACAGCAGTTGCATGCCCAAACACACGCCCACCAGGGGAGTGCCGCGCGCGACCTGGACGCGAAGCCATTCGGGAAATCCGACGGCGGCGAGCCGCGCCATCGCCGATCCAAACGCGCCTACCCCCGGCAGCACCGCGCCGTCGCATGGGGGGGCCTCATCGGGTCTCCGGATCACCACCACCTCGGCACCGGCCCGCCGTAGCGCTCTGGTCACGCTAGGAAGGTTCCCGGCCTCGTAGTCAATAACCGCGAGGCGAGGGGCCCTCATCTTACCGAATTGCTCCATCATGGTCCCAGGACCCCCTTCGTGGAAGGCACGTCGCCGCCCACGATCCGTGTGGCTTGATGGAGCGCGATGCCCGTTCCCTTGAATGCTGCCTCGAGGATGTGGTGGGGGTTCCGCCCTTGGAGCTGTACAAGGTGCAGGGTCACCGCGGCGTGCGTCGCGAAGGCGCGAAAGAATTCCTCGGCCAAGTCGGTGGCAAACGTCCCGACCACCTCCCGCTCGACCGACAGGCCGTAGTGGAGGTACGGCCGCCCGCTAACGTCCAGCGCCGCCAGGACGAGCGCCTCGTCCATCGGCGCGGGCATCGCACCGAATCGGGCGATCCCCCGCCCGTCGCCGACGGCGCTGCGAAAGGCCTGCCCGAGGACAATCCCCACATCTTCCACGGTGTGGTGCGGGTCCACCGCCAGATCCCCGCTCGCCTTCACCTGTAGGTCGATGCGCCCGTGCTTCGCCAGGTGGGCGAGCATGTGATCGAAGAAGGGAACACCCGTCCGTACTTCTCCTTCCCCTCGGCCTTCCAGATCCAGTGTCACTTCAATGGATGTTTCGGTTGTCTCCCGTCGCCGGCGACCGACCCGAGTCATTCCGGCACCCCGACACTCTCATCGAGCGCCTGCAAGAATCGATCATTCTCTTTCGGCATCCCGACCGTCACCCGCAGGCAACGGTCCAGCAGCGGTGCAGCGGACACATCGCGCACCAGAACCCCCCGCTGCAGCAGTCGCTCAAACAGCACGCCTGCAGACACCGCTGATCGGAAGAGGATAAAGTTCGTCGCCGAGGGATAGGGCCGGATCCCCTCAATCACCCGCATCGCCGCACTCATCCGGTTCCGCTCTCGGACGATGAGGTCGACACGCGCCCGCACGGCCTCCGGATGCTCCAGCGCGACGAGCGCCGCCTCCTGGGCAAAGACGTTGAGGTTGTAGGGAGGAAGCACCTTCCGGACCGTCGTGATGATCTCCTCATTGGCGCCGATCCACCCCACGCGGGCCCCGGCGAGGGCGAACGCTTTGGAGAAGGTGCGCAGCACCGCCAGGTGCGGGTATCGGCTTACCTCCGGCAGCCACGACTCGCCCGCGAAGGCCCAGTAGGCCTCATCGATGACCACGAGTCCTCGGGCGGCCTCAAGGATCGCCCTGACTGCCGGCCTGTCAAAGACATTTCCCGTCGGGTTATTGGGGGAGGCGAGCAGCACCATGGCCGCGTCCGGGCTCCGGGCCGCCGCCTGCACTATGGCGTCCACATCGAGCGAAAAGTCTGGCCGCAGATGGACGGTGCCGACCGCAGCTCCACCCGCCACGGCAAGCGGGGCGAACATGGAGTAGCCCGGCACGGCCAGGACAACCCGCCTGCCGCTGGCGAAGGCCTCCACCAACCCCAGGATCGCCTCGTTAGAGCCGTTCGTCACGGCGATCATCTCTGCGCCGCTGCCGCAAAACCGGGCCAGGCTCAGGCGTAGCGCCGCACTGTCCACCGGAGGGTAGCGGTGCCACGGCCGTGCGGCTACCCGACACAGCACCTCCGCCTTCAGTTCCTCCGGGTAGTCGAACGGACTTTCGTTCTGATTCAGCTTGACCGCCGCAGTCTGGCGCAGCCGGTAGGCGTTGAGCCCGGCAACCTCCGGCCTGGGTTGGGCACGGCGGCGAACTTCCTGTGCCCTCGTCATCACGTCCCTCCTGGCATCACACGCGTGCGGGACCGCTTCGCGTGGACCCGCTGCGTGCGGAACCCCCGCTCACCGCCGGGATGACCTCCTCCAGCCGGGCGATCAGGGACCGGATGGCGGCGGCTTTCAACCGCAGGCTGCCTCGGTTCACCACCAGGCGGGCGGTTGACCGAAACACCGCGGCCACCTCCACCAGCAAGTTGTCGCGCAGGGTTCGTCCGGTCATGACCAGGTCCATGATCCCATCCGCCAGCCCCACACGCGGCGCCAGTTCCACGGCACCATGCAGCTCGATGATCTCCACCGGCTGCCGTTCCCGATC
>JACQGZ010000206.1 GCA_016199305.1 Armatimonadota bacterium
ACGTCCTCCGGGAGCGCATGACCCCGGAGCAGGTGGGGCGGCGGGCGGTCGCCGTGAGCCTGAGCGACATCGCGGCGATGGGCGGAGAACCACGGTACGCGCTAGTCTCCCTGCTGCTGCCGCCAGCGGTCGAGGTGCGGTGGGTGGACCGGCTGTATGACGGGCTGGCCTGGGAAGCGGGGCGATGGGCCGTCACCCTCGCCGGCGGCAATATCAGCCGTACCTCCGGCCCTCTGGCCATCGATGTCCTGACCCTGGGTGAGGTGGAGAGCAGCTACGTCCTGCGGCGCACCGGAGCGCGTCCGGGGGACGCCCTCCTGGTCAGCGGCGACCTGGGCCGGGCCGCCGCAGGGCTGCATCTGCTGCGCTCGGGGCACGCCGGCTCGCTCGTGGATGCCTATGTCACGCCTACCCCGCGCCTGGCCGCAGCACGGGCGATCGCCCGGAGCGGGCTGGCGCACGCGATGCTCGACCTCAGCGACGGGTTGGCCAGCGACCTGCAGCGCCTGGGGGAGGAGAGCGGGGTCGGTGCCCTCGTCGAGGCGCGGCAGCTGCCGATCTCGGTGGAGGTGCGAGAGGCCGCGACGAGCCTCGGGCTGGGTGTCCTGGCGCTGGCCATATCCGGCGGCGAGGACTTTGAATTGCTGGTGGCGGCCCCTCCCGAGCACGTGGAGGCACTCAGTGCGGCGGTGCGTGTCACCGGGATCCCGCTCACCCGGATCGGGGAGGTCCGCCCGCCGCAGGAGGGCATCGCCATCCGGCACGAGGACGGGGCCGTGCGACCGCTGCGCGATGGGTGGGACCATTTTCCAGGGAGGCCAGCATGACGATCAGGCGAGCGCTGTCCATCGCCGGGTCCGACTCCGGCGGCGGCGCGGGGATCCAGGCTGATCTGAAGACCTTCTCCGCCCTGGGGGTCTTCGGCATGACGGCGATCACCGCGCTGACGGCCCAGAACACGACGGGCGTCGCAGGAATCGTGGAACTGTCGCCGCAGTTTGTCGCCGAGCAGATCGACATGGTGGTCGCCGACATCGGCGTGGATGCCGTCAAGACGGGTATGCTGGCCAACGCGGGGATCATCGACGCCGTGGCGGATCGCCTCCGCCACCACCGTCTGCCCAACCTGGTCGTCGACCCGGTGATGATCGCGAAATCGGGAGCGCCCCTCCTGCGCCCGGAGGCGATGGATGCGCTCAAGCATCTGCTGCTCCCCCTGGCCACGGTGGTCACGCCGAACCTCCACGAGGCCGGTGCCATCACCGGGATGGAGATTCGCACAGTGTCGGAGATGGAGGAGGCGGCACGACGCATCGCCGCGCTCGGTCCCCGTTACGTCGTCGTCAAGGGGGGTCACCGGCAGGCGGACGCCGTCGATGTGCTGTATGACGGGCGGGTGTTTACCTATCTGCGACAGGCGCGCATTCCCACCCTGCACACCCATGGCACTGGCTGCATCTTCGCCGCGGCGACTGCCGCCCAGCTTGCCAAAGGAGACAAGCCTCCAGCGGCGGTTCGGCGGGCGAAGGCGTTCATCACCGCGGCGATTCGCGGGGCGCTGCCATTGGGCAAGGGGCATGGACCGGCCAATCCCATGTACGGATTGATGCCTGACGATAGCGGCGAGCCGCGCTGAAGCTACGTCGGCCGGAGCGAGACGAGTGCCGGACGGATGGCCGCCGCGATAGCAAGTGTGAGGGCGCTGTCCACGACATGGTGCAAGACCGTCGTCCCCGTCACCAGTACTCCGTTCTGAAACGTCCCGGTGGCGATCCAGACGACCGCGCCCTCGCCGATCGCGTGGATCGGCAGGGCGATGGCCAGCGCCCAGAGGAGAGGGCGTCCGGCACGCACCACCACCGCTCCCACCAGTCCCCAGATGACATGGGTGAAGGCCCGCGCCGCGACGACCGGGCCCAGCGTCAGGAAGAACCCTGCCGTACTGCCCAGCCCCGCCGCCACCGCGACCCAGGGACTGACCGCCATGGCCAGCATCGTGGGCACGTGGGAAGCCAGGGTCGCCGAGAAGCCGATGGCCGGGATGGCAATTTGCAGGGTCCCCCGGAAATAGAGCGGGATCGCCAGCGACACCGCCGTGAGTAACCCGGCGACGGCCAGTTCCCGCGTTCTCATACGACCCCCTCCCCTCAGCGGCGTCAGGCCGCCTGGTCAACCATCTGAAGAAAGTATCGATGGAGCGCTGTCTGCCCCAGCACCTCAGGGTGGAACGTCGCGGCCAGTAACGGGCCCTGGCGGACCAGCACCGGCCGCCCATCATACATCCCCAGCATCTGCACCGGGGGCCCGACCTCCGTGATGATGGGCGCGCGGATAAAGGCCACGCGCAACGGGGTGGGGCTGATCTGGGGCGCGGTCAGGTCGGCTGCGAAGCTCTCGCGCTGCCGGCCGTAGGCGTTCCGTTCGACGGCGATGTCCATCAGGCCCAGCAGCGGCGGCGCGCCGCCCCCGGCCCGGCGGGCCAGCAGGATCGCGCCCGCGCACGTGCCAAAGATGGGCATCCCCTGCGCGCCGCGTGCCCGGATCGCCTCAGCAAGGCCGTAGCGGTCCATGAGCATCCCGATGGTGGTGGACTCCCCACCGGGGATGATTAGGGCGTCGGCCGCGCGCAGCTCCTCGGGGGTGCGCACCTCCAGCGTCTGCGCCCCATCGGCGCGCAGCACGGCGATGTGCTCGGCTACGTCTCCCTGAAGCGCCAGGACGCCCACGCGCATGCTACCACCCGCGCACCTGGAGGAGTTCCCCCTCCGGCAGTTTGCGCACGTCGAGGCCCCGCATCGGCTCGCCCAGACCCTCGGAGGCCCGGGCCAGGACACCGGGGTCGCGGTAGTGGGTCACGGCGTCCACGATCGCCCGCGCTCGCTTCGCCGGGTCCTCGGACTTGAAGATGCCTGAGCCGACGAAGACACCGTCCGCCCCCAGCTGCATCATCAACGCGGCGTCGGCCGGCGTGGCAATCCCGCCGGCGGCGAAGTTGACCACGGGCAGGCGCCCCAGGCGCCTCGTCTCCCCGATAAGGTCGTAGGGTGCGCTCAGCTCCTTGGCGGCAGCCATCAGCTCCTCGTCAGGCAGGGACTGCAGGGTGCGGATCGCATCCATGATGGCGCGCATGTGGCGCACCGCCTCGACCACATTGCCCGTGCCGGCTTCGCCCTTCGTACGGATCATCGCCGCCGCTTCGCCGAGGCGGCGCAAGGCCTCGCCCAGATCCCGCGCCCCGCAGACAAAGGGCACGTGAAAGGTGCGCTTGTCGATGTGGTGCCGCTCGTCCGCTGGGGTGAGGACCTCACTCTCGTCGATGAAGTCCACGCCCAGGGCTTCCAGGATCTGGGCCTCCACGAAATGGCCGATCCGCACCTTCGCCATCACGGGGATGGTCACCGCCGCCATGATCTCCTTGATCCGCAGCGGGTCGGCCATACGCGCGACGCCGCCCTGCGCGCGGATGTCCGCCGGCACCCGCTCCAGCGCCATCACCGCCACGGCCCCCGCCTCCTCGGCCATCTTGGCCTGATCGGCCGTGGTCACGTCCATGATCACCCCGCCCTTCAGCATCTGGGCCAGGCCACGCTTGACGACTTCGGTGCCAGTCTCGGCCATGCGACCTCCCTCCCCTCTTCCTGCCGCTGCCGGGCGGGCAAAGCAAAAGGACGCCCGAACTCGGGCGTCCTCGGGGCGCTCAGGCGCCGGCTCCTCGCAGCCCTTACCTCGTACGGACTATACCGTCGACCCCGGAATTCCACCGGGCCACGGCCGATCCACGCTCCCCAGAAATTCGCGCAGCGAATTTCTGGGGATCGTCGGCCTCACGGGCTGTCACCGCCGATCGGGAATCGACGCCACAACGGCGCCTCACCCTGCCCCGAAGGGCTGCAAGCCTTCGGTGCTCCTCAAACATATCGTAGTCTCCGGCCATCACAGCGTCAACAGCGCTCAGCCAGGGGGTTGAGATGCTTTTGCGCGATCGCGGCCAGGGTCTCAATGAACGAGGGGTCGGCGTTGAGCGATCCCGTGCGCACCAGTCGTATCCCAAAGGATTCGGCGAGCTGGCGTGCTTCCACGTCGATGTCGTAGAGGACCTCCAGGTGGTCGGCGACAAAGCCGGCGGGGCAGACGACCACCTCCCGGGCGCCCCCGGCGTGTAGCTCCCGCAGGACGTCCAGGATATCCGGGCCGAGCCACGGTTCGCCGGTGGCGCTGGCGCTCTGGAAGGCGACAGACCAGCGCCGGACCTCTGCGGCCCGGGCCACCGCCCCGGCGGTCTCGTGCAACTGCGCGACGTAGGGATCGCCCCACTCCAGGATGCGCTCCGGCAGGCTATGCGCGGTGAAGACCACCGGGGGCGCCTCCGGATCGCCAAGACTGCGCCGGGCCTCACGGACCCGGTCGGCCAGCGCGTCGAGGAAGAGCGGGTGGAGGTGCCACGACTCGACATACGCCATCTGGGGACCGCCGGCGCGGGCCGCCGCCTCCGCTACCGCCGTGATGTACCCGCCGATGCTCATCCGGGAGTAGTGCGGGGCCAGGGCGATGGCCACCGCCCGCGCGATCCCGTCGGCCCGCATCTGATCCACCGTCTCGGCGATGAAGGGATGCCAGTGCTTCATCCCGACGTAGACGGGGAGGCCGACGCGTGCGGCGAGGGCCTCCGCCTGCGCCTGCGTGATGCGCCGCAGCGGGGAGGAGCCGCCGATCGCGCGGTAGCGCGCCCGCAACCCCTCGACCTGCTCGGGCGTGGGCGTCCGGCCGCCGCGGATGTGGGTGTAATACCCCTCTACATCCTCCAGGGTGGCCGGGCTGCCGTAGGCCATCAGCAGGACCGCGCTGGTCTCGGCGGCCACCCTACCCGGCTCCGGCCGGCTCGTGCCGGTAGGTGTGGACGACTTCCACCAGGCGCTGCAGGGTCTCCGGTGGGGTCCCCGGCAGCACACCGTGGCCGAGGTTGAAGATGTGTCCCGGCCGGTCGGCGCCGCCGCGCAGGATCTCCGCGGCGCGCGCCGCCACGATAGAGAACGGGGCTAACGCCGTCGCCGGGTCCAGGTTCCCCTGGATGCCCGAGCGGTAGCCGGTCCGGCGCCACGCCTCGTCGAGGGGAATGCGCCAGTCGACGCCCAGGACATCCCCACCAGCCTCGACGAGTAGGGGCAAGATCCCCGCCGCCCCCGTGGCGAAGTGAATCGTTGGAATGTCCAGGGCGCGGACGGCCTCGAAGATCCTGCGCGCGTGCGGGAGGACGAATTCCCGGTAGTCGTCCGGCCCCAGCGCCCCCGCCCACGAGTCGAAGAGTTGCACGGCGTGGACCCCGGCATCCACCTGTGCCCCCAAATAGGCGATCGTGGCCTCGGTCAGCCGCTCCATCAGCTGCTCCCAGGTCGCCCGCTGCGTGAGCATGACGACCTTGGTCTCGGTAAAGTCCCGCGCGGGGCCGCCCTCGATCAGGTAGGAGGCCAGGGTGAAGGGCCCGCCGGCGAAACCGATCAGCGGCACGGGGGACTCGCGCCCGGCGATGCGGATGGCCTCTAGCACCGCCGGCACGTGCGCCTGTGGCTCAAAGGGCTGCAGGCGAGCGACGGCCGCGGCGTCCCGCAGCGGAGCGTCGAGGACCGGGCCGACATTCTCCCGGAACGTGAAGGCGACGCCCATGCCCAGAAATGGCAGCGTGATGTCGGCGAACAGCACCGCGGCGTCGACGCCGAGGCGACGCACCGGGAGGAGCATCACGCGGGCGCAGAGTTCGGCGTTGCGGAAGATGTCCATCAGGGAGTACCGCTCGCGGAGGGCCCGGTACTGCGGATCGTAGCGGCCCGCCTGACGCATGAACCACACGGGCGTCCGATCGACCGGTTCCCGCCGACAGGCCCGGAGGAACCGGTCGTTGGCCGGGAGGGAACGAGGCGGAGATGCGACGTCGCGCACGGCCGTCACACCTGGGCCAAGGCTGCGTCCGCCGCCCGCACCGTCTCCTCCACGGCCACCTCGTCGTGCGCCAGCGAGAGGAACCAGGCCTCGAACTGCGATGGCGGAATGAGGACGCCGCGCGCCAGCATTTCGTGGAAGAAGCGGGCATACGCCCGTGTGTCCGCGCGCTGTGCCGAGGGGGAATCGGTGATGGGGCCGGGCGAGAAGAACGGCGTCAGCATCGAGCCCACCCGGTTGATGGTCAGCGGCAGGCCCCGCCGCGCCGCGGCGTCGCGCAGGCCGGCCTCCAGCGCCGCCCCCAGCGCTTCCAGCCGCTCATAGGCTCCGGGGCGCCGGAGGAGGCGAAGGGTCTCCGCCCCCGCCCGCATCGCCAGCGGGTGGCCGGACAGCGTCCCGGCCTGGTAGACCGGACCCTCGGGAGCGACCTGAGCCATGAGGTCTGCGCGACCCCCGTAGGCCGCCGCAGGGAGACCGCCCCCGATGATCTTCCCCAGGCACGTCAGGTCCGGGGTGATCCCGTACCGGCCCTGCGCACCGCTCCATCCCAGGCGGAACCCCGTGATCACCTCGTCGAAGATCAGGAGGCTCGCTGTTGCAGAGGTGCGCTCGCGCAACTCTTCTAGGAAGCCAGGCGCCGGGGGCACCACCCCCATATTCCCGGCCACCGGCTCGACGATCGCCACGGCCGCCGCCTCACCGCGCGCCTCGAAGAGGGCCCGCACACTCTCCGCATCGTTGAAGGGCAGGGTCACCGTGAGCGCCGCGACCTCTGCCGGCACGCCGGGCGAGGCGGGCAGCCCGAGGGTGAGCAGGCCCGACCCGGCCCGGGCGAGGAGCGCGTCGGCGTGGCCGTGGTAGCATCCGTCGAACTTCACGATCAGCGGCCGCCCCGTGACGGCGCGCGCCAGCCGGAGGGCGCTCATCACCGCCTCGGTGCCGGAGGTGACGAAGCGCACGCGCGCGACGGACGGCAGCGCCTCGACGATCAACCGGGCCAGTTCGACCTCTGCCGGCGTCGGCGCGCCGAATCCCAGCCCCTGGCGGGCGGCGTTGGTGACCGCACGCACGACCTCCGGATGGGCGTGGCCCACGATCAGGGGTCCCCAGGCCTGGACGTAGTCCCAATACTCTCGCCCGTCGATGTCGGTCACACGCGCTCCCGCACCGGCGGCGATCACCACCGGGGTTCCGCCGACCGCTCGGAACGCGCGGACCGGGCTGCTCACCCCGCCGGGCATGAGGCGCTGCGCCTCGGCGAAAAGAGCCTGGGAGCGCGGACCAACCTGCGCGGGACTGCCAGCCGTCGTGCTCACGCCTCCACCGTCTCCGCCCGCAGCGCCTCGCGCACGGCGGCGAGCCGGGCGGCAAAGGCCACGTCATCGAGGACCTCGCTGCCCCCGTCGATGCGCACGCCCGCCTGCAGCTCCGCCCAGTCGCCGAACCGGTCCAGGATGGGCGGCAAGGACGCCGGTGGAAGCGCGCCCACCCGGAGAACGAGGGCGCGGAGGGCCTGGGCCGGCCCGCGCCACTGAAACCGGTCGCGCGCCTCCGCGATGGCCTCCGGGTGCACCCGCTCGAGCGATTCCAGGTGCGCCGGCTCGGTCACGTCGAAGGCCGCCTCGACGCGACCGGCCAGATGCGCGACCCCGGCATCGGCCTCCGCGGCGAGCAGGACCGTGTCGCCGACCGCGCCGAACGCGTTCTCCTTAGACCCGCCGCGACGCAGGACCGTCGCCTGCCTCCCCTCCCCCAGGGCGGCCAGCGTCTCTGGCCGCTCGATGAGCAGGAGGTTCGTCCGGTCCGGCCGGACGCCGAGGTCCTGCCAGACGCCCCAGAACGGCTTGCGGGCGGCCAGGTAGATCGGCGTGTCGCGGAGGGTGTAGCGCCGCACCTCTACCTCCCGCAGCCGTTCGAGCAGGGCCAGGAAGTCGGCGGGATGTTCGGTCTCAAAGGCGACGACGAACTCGTAGTCTCCGAGTCCGAACGCATAGAGTGTGTTGGTAAAGACCTGGGGCCACTGGCCCCCGACGCGCCCGTGCTCCTCCATCAGCCGCCGCCGCTCCTCGAAGGGCAGGAGATACCACTCCGGAGTCTTCACAAATGGGTACATGATGAGGAAGCGCTGCGGCGGGATGCCGCGCCGGAAGGCGGGGACGTGCGCTCCGGTGTAGGGGGAGACCTTGGCCACCGCCAGGTAGACGGCCGCGGTCTCGAAGAGGGCCGCGAACGTCGGCGCCGCGGGGGCGAGGGCGAGGCGGGCGGCGAGATCTTGCAGATCGTCCACGCGGTCCGCCGCGGCCCAGAGCAGCAGGTCGGCATCCTCGCGCAGGCCCACGAGCGAATAGAAACCGCGGCGGCGGACAGGGGCGGACGTCAACACCTGCTCCACCCTTTCGGCCACCGCGGTCCGTTCCGGAGGCGAGAGCGCGTGCCAGGCCGGCCGGGCCTTGAACACGAGAAAGCTGCAGTAGATGGGGGTGTCGTCTCTCAGCCGCGCAGCCATCCGTCCACCTCTCCCGCGAAGTACGTCAGGATGACGTCGGCGCCGGCGCGCTTGATCGCGGTGAGCGTCTCCAGCGCCACCCGCCGCTCATCCAGCCATCCCAGCAACGCGGCGGCCTTGATCATCGCGTATTCGCCGCTCACCTGGTACGCGGCGGTCGGGAGATCGAAGCGGGTGCGCACCGCCCGGAGGATGTCCAGGGAGGGCAGCGCGGGCTTGACCATGATGATGTCGGCGCCCTCCTCGACGTCGAGCGCCACCTCGCGCAGCGCCTCGCGCGCGTTCGCCGGGTCCATC
>JACQGZ010000191.1 GCA_016199305.1 Armatimonadota bacterium
ACCCCGGCCAGAGCGCGCCCAGGGCGACCGCGGCCGACAGATACGCGGGAGAGGGCCAGTGCGGTTTGGCCCTCGCGCCGACCGCGCTGAGGAGCACGACGAGGAAGAGGGGCGCGCTCATCCACACCAGGTAGCGCCATTCGGGTCCGGCGCGCCGGGTGGCGGCGATGATGGCGGCGAGGAGAGCGAGGGCCGCGGGTCCGTGATAGAGGATCTGCCCCACGGCGAAGAGCAGCAGGTTCTCCGGAATGGATCGCGGCTGGATCCAGGGCGGCCCGGCCAGCGCGGTCCTGATCGTCGACCAATCGTGCGCGGCATTCCACGCGATCAGGGGCGCCACCAGCGCGGCGGCGAGGGCGGCTCCCGCATACAGGCCCGGGTCCCGCAGCGCACGCCGCCACGGCCCGGACCCGAACGCACCGGCCAGCCCCAGGATTAGGAAGACGGCGGTAAGTTTCGACAACACGGCCAGGGCGAGGGCCACACCGGCGGCGATCCACCATCCGCCCCCGTCCCGCAGCGCGCGCCATCCGGTCCAGAGACCGAACAGCCAGAAGAAGGCCAGCGGGGCGTCGGGGAAAGCCAGCGCGGTGCCCAGGGCCGCGACGGGCAGGATGACCGCGATCACGGCGGCGCGCAGGCCGGCCGCCGGGTCGAAGAGGTCGCGCCCGAGAGCGTACACCAGGAGCGGCGTCGCCGAGGCGAGCAGCACCGTCACCGCGCGGATGGCGAATGGACTGTCGCCCGCCACGGCGGTTCCCAGGGCGACGAGCGCCGCAATCATCGGCGGGTGATCCGGATATCCCCAGGCGAGGTGGCGTGACCAGAGCCAGTAGTAGGCCTCGTCGTCTGCGAGCGGGAGGCGTACGGCCAGGGCGATCCGCAGGAGCGCCGCGCCGGCGGCGACTGCGGCGACCTTCACGGCCGCCCGGCCAGCACGTGCGCCCGCCGGAAGATCCGATCGAGCATCTCCTGCGTCAGGCGTCCCGTCTGCGTATTCTGGCGGCTGGGGTGGTAGGTGTCGAGGAGCCGCAGCGTCCGCCGCCCCCACCTCAGGACGGCCTCGGCGCCGTGCGCAAAGCGCGGCGCGGGGCGGGGGACCTCGATCCCGGTGGTCGCGGCCGCGCGCAGGAACGCGTCGTGCGCGAGATGGCCGAGCGCGACCACGACGCGCACGCGGCGCAGCAGCCGCAGTTCCTCGATCAGGTAGGAGCGGCAGTTGGCGATCTCCCCCGGGGCCGGCCGGTTGTCGGGCGGGGCGCAGCGCACGGCGGCGGTGAGGTAGAGGTCGGTCAGCGTGAGGCCGTCGTCGCGGGAGGTCGAGGTGGGCTGGGAAGCGAACCCGGCGCGGTGGAGGGCGGCGGTCAGCGTGACGCCGGAGCCGTCCCCGGTGAACATCCGGCCCGTGCGGTTGGCCCCGTGCGCGCCGGGAGCCAGGCCTACCACCAGCACCCGCGCCTCGGGATCGCCGAAGCCGGGGACGGGCCGCCCCCAGTACTCCCAATCCCGGTAGGCGCGCCGCTTCGTCCGGGCGACGGCGCGGCAGTGCGCGATCAGGCGGGGGCAGCGCCGGCAGCCGATGACGGCGCGCTCAAGCGCGCGCAGCGCGTTCGTTGACCCGCTCACACCGGCCGCCGTATACTTTTCGTGTGCTCGCCTGGGGCGGTTAGCTCAGTGGAAGAGCGCATGCTTCACACGCATGAGGTCGCAGGTTCGAAACCTGCACCGCCCACCATCTGCTGGGGATCCTGTTGAGGGCCGGGCTGACCCGAGCCGAATGGTCAGGCCCGTTCGAACTCCTCGATCAATTCATCAAACATCTTCTGCGTCTCCTCGGAGACTTCGTCGGCCATCTCCGCGTAGACGTGGTGCTCCATCGCCTTCGTCTGGATGTTGTCGAGCATGTTGGCTTCGATCTCTCGCAGGAAGGTGATGACGTCGTCGCGGGAAAAGTCGCCGAACTCGCTCCCTTTCACCCGGCGGACGAATTCGTCCAGACCCCGCATCTCCACCAGGCAGAGCTGCTCGTAGATCCCCCAGAGCCTCTCGTTCATGCCGCCCTCCGCGCTCGATCCGCCCCCTGCGCGGACACAGAATTGCGCCGCATCGCTGTCCGCATTCGCGCAGTGGTGCGAGAATCCTCTGTGCGGGTCTGATACAATCTTGAGGGTAAGGGCGAATCCCGACCGCATATTTGCCGGCGTAGCTCAGTGGTAGAGCAGCGCACTCGTAATGCGCAGGTCAGGAGTTCGAATCTCCTCGCCGGCTCCAGTTCTAAACCC
>JACQGZ010000194.1 GCA_016199305.1 Armatimonadota bacterium
GAACAAAATAGACCTGGAGATGGCTACCTATTCTCCAGGACTTTCGTTGTCTAAAGCAACTTCGAACGCTTCCTCAGGGGCACCGAGCGAATGTTCGTGTATGGCTGCGGGGCCAGGACTCGAACCTGGACCTTTTGCTTCAAAGGCAAACGGCCTGCCGTTAGCCGACCCCGCAGTGCCTTGACAAACCGGTAATCCAGCCAGCGATTCGGTCATTCAGGGTGATGCTCCGACGCACCGCCATCCTCATCGTACCATAGTAATTCTTACCGATGTTCTTGCGCCGGGGTGAAGGATTGTGCTTCTTAAGATAGATTCGCAGGTGTCCCGCTGGCAGACCCAGCCGCTCCGACCAAAACTTCAGGGCGGCGGGGATATCTGCCCTTTCATGTATCTGGATGGCGTAAACGATGTCGGAGCTGTCGACGGAGCCGCAACGCACCAACCATTCTCGCATCAGGAGGATCATTCGGGGATCCATGTTTGCGAACATCACCCTCTCTGATCTTCCCCAGTCCTTTGTCTTGGCTCCCTCCGCCCAGTACAGCACCGTGCCGATAAGCCACAGCCAATCACCCCGTGCGATACTTTGGCGGGCCTGGGCTTCTCCTTCACTCGTGATGCGCCGTACCCGAGCCAATCGCTCAGCATGAACCTTCTCCGCACCTCGGCGAGCCGCTGCGAGTCGCCTTTGAGTCAGCCTATGTTTCTGTGCCTTCGCCAAGCCAACGCTCCGAAGCCAGAGCGAAAGGGTCGAGTTGGCGACAGGTACTTGCCGCCTGATCTCTCGATAGGACAATCCGCGGGTACGAAGTTCAATGGCTTTGCGTCTCTCTTCAGCCTTCTGCATGCGGACCCAGGGATGAGCGGTTCTCTCATCTCTATATCGGCACGATCTGCGGTTCTTTTGAGGGGATCAGAACTGCGGAGTTCTCCTCAGTGGGCGAGCGTATACACAAGCGCCGCGATCAGCGCCGTGTACACGCTGAGGATCAGCCAGCTTTGTACTGGTGGCGAAACTGGCGTGCATATCGACGCGCACCTGCCGCATGCGGTCGTACGCCCCCGGCAAGTGGCCGGCCACGTTCCCCTCCCATTCCCTCCCCTCGGCGCCGAACCCTCCGAATGCCAGCAGGAGAGCGGTCCCTGCGGCAACGCCCAAGAGCACTTTGTAGAGGAGATCCCCGACATCTGATCCCCGGGCCAGGCTGACCAGCCAGACCACCAGCATGACCGGGACCAGGACGAAGGCCGTGTACTTCGCGAGCAGGCGGTCGAGCTGACGGGCGAACCACATGGTCAGCCCCTCCCCTCCACCGCCACGACCTCGATCTCGATCAGCGCGTTGCGCGGCAGTTTGGCCACCTGCACCGTGGTGCGGGCCGGGGGCAGGTCCTTGAAGAAGGACCCGTACTCCTCATTCATCGGACCGAAATCGTTCATGTCCGCCAGAAAGACGGTGCACTTCACCACCTGACTGAGCGCGGAGCCGGCCGCCTCCAGCACCGCCTGCACGTTCTCCAGGATCTGCCGCGTCTGCTGCTTGACGTCGGTGCCCACCAGCTGCCCCGTCCGCCGATCGAGGGCCACCTGCCCGGAGAGAAAGAGAAATCCGTTCGCCCGGATCGCCTGGGAGTAGGGCCCGATGGCGGTGGGCGCGGCGTCGGTGCTGACGATCTCTCTGGGCACGAGACCCTCCTTCGCGTCGCGGGTAGCGCGCTCGCCGGCAGCATTATACACGGTTGGGAGGCGTGACCGGCGGGAGGCTGAGGAAGCGCTCGGGGCTAGATGTCGCTGAGCAAGGCCAGCACGCGGCGGCGCAGGTGCTCGGGGGCAGGCTCCCCCGCGCATTTCTCCTGGATGATCGCGCGCAGGCGGGCCTCAAATTCGTGGCGGGGGCCGCAGCCGCGGCACGCCCGGATGTGCTGCGCCAGCGCGCGCGCGGTGACGGGATCGAGTTCGCGGTCCATGAACTGCCAGAGCAGACGGGCGACCTCTTCGCAGGGCATCATCGTCATGACCCCGTCCGCTCCCCTCCGGGCGTGACGTAGCGCCCCGCCCGCGCGTACTCCCAGAGCGCTTTCTGCAAGAGCCGGCGCCCGCGGAACAGCCGCGACATCACCGTCCCGATCGGCACGCCGAGAATCCGGGCGATCTCCTTATAGGAGAATCCCTCGAGGTCCGCCAGGATCACGGCGGCGCGGAAGGTCTCGGGGAGCGAGGCCAGCGCCGTTTCCACATCCGCATCCATGATCCGTTCCAGGACGATCGCCTCGGGATTCCCCTGCCGACGGAGCTCCTCGCTCTCCTGGACCCGGCTGTAGAGGTACTGGTCTTCGACGTCGTCGGCCTCCACGATCTCCGGCTCCCGTTCCGCCTTGCGGTAGCTGTCGATATAGGTGTTCATCAGGATGCGGTAGAGCCAGGCGCGCGCGTTCGTGCCGGGTTCGAAGGTATGAAAAGCGCGCCAGGCTTTGAGGAAGGTGTCCTGCACGAGGTCTTCGGCCGCGTCGCGGTTGCGGGTCAGGCGCAGCCCGGCGCGGTAGAGCCCATCCAGGTGCTCCTCGACCAGGGCCGCGAACTCTGCGGCCGGTTCCCCCGCGGCGGACGGATCGAGCGTCAACGCGTTAAACTCCAGAGTGGCGCCCGCCCTCATGTCTTCCTCAACGAAGCGGCGGCGCACCGCCATTCCTCAGCCCCACCCCGCCAGTTCGCCTGAGTGCACTTGCGGGGACACCCGGGGGCACCCCCACTGACCCACCGAATGCGAAGAAAAAGAGGAGGGCAGAGCATCCCTGACAACCGCGCCCGGTTGGGGCCCTTGCCCCTGCCCTTTTATGGTCGGGCCAGACCTGCGTGTCCGGGGTGCCCTGCCCGCGAGTCTCTTCGACGCCTCCGGGTGATGTCCTGCCGAACAGTGGTGGGACGGAAGAGAGGGAGGGCGGAGGCTATTTCCTGGCCGCCGCTCGAATCGCGACGGCGGGGGTGCGCGCGGCAGGCGGGGGAGCCGTGTGCGCGGCGGGGATCCCTCCGGAGGGCCGCGACTGGCTGAGGTCTTGCAGCGTCAGCCTGTCCAGCACCCCTTCGGCGGCCACCTTGATCGCCAGCCACATAGGGCGGAGGCCGCAGCCGGGGGCATAGGCGCAGTCGGGGTCGTCCACTTCGACGCACCACCAGGGGGAGGTGCCTTCCTCCAGCACCTCAAAGGCCTCGCGGAGATGGATCTCCGCAGGAGGGCGGGAGAGGCTGTGCCCGCCCGCCGGTCCGCGCTTGCTCATGACCAGCCCCGCGCGGCGCAACGAGGTCATCAGTTGATTGAGGTAGGATTCGGGGAGTCCTTGCCGGGTGGCGATGGCGTGGCTCTGCACGAACCCTTCGCCGTAGTGCGCGGCCAGATCCATGAGTGCCCGGAGACCATACTCCGCGCGACTGCTGACCTTCATCGGACGACCACGTCCTGTTCGGCGACGGCTCCGTCGACGATGCGGAACCCCCGCACCACGGGATGCTCCCGGTCCGCCAAGGATATGATAACGTAAACCGCCTCCGGATAGAATGCCCGGGCGATGTCCGTGCGGGAGGGCGCCGCCGGGGAGGCCGTGTGGGAGTGGTAGATCCCCACGATGTCCAGCCCGGCCTCGTCCATCTCCTTGAGAAACTGAAACAGCTGGCGGTCATCGAGACGGTAGGTGTAGGGGCTCTCATCGGCGTTGCGGCCCCGGTAGACCCGCAGGACCTGCCCCTCCCGCCCGGCCAGCAGACCACAGCACTCGTTCGGGAACTCCTCACGGGCGTGGGCGACGATCTCCCGGTGCTGCTCGGGGCTGAGGGCCAGCGCCATCCCCCTCCGCCCGCTAGCCGAAGACCCGCGTCGAGAGGTAGCGGTCGCCGCCGTCCGGCAGGATGACGACGATGACGCCCTCTCCCACCTCACCCGCCACCTGCAGGGCCGCGGTCATGGCCGCCCCCGCCGACGGCCCGACGAGCCACCCTTCTTCCGCGGCCAGGCGGCGGGTCATCGCATAGGCGGCCTCGGTCTGAACTGGAATGACGCGGTGGTGCACCGCGGGGTCGTAGATCCCCGGCACGATGGAGGAGGCCATGTGCTTCAGGCCTTCCAGGCCGTGCAGCGGCCCGTCCGGCTCCACGGCCACGATCTGGACCGCCGGGAGGGTCTCCCGGAGGCGCCGGCCCACGCCCATGACCGTGCCGGAGGTACCCAGGCCCGCGACGAGATGCGTCAGCCGCCCCTGGCTCTGGGCGATGATCTCCGGCCCCGTCCCCTCGTAGTGCGCGCGCCAGTTGCCGGGGTTGTTGTACTGGTCGAGCATGAAGTAGCGCTCCGGCGCGGCCGCCAGCCGGGCGCGGGCCAGGAGGATGGCGCCGTCCGATCCTTCCAGCGGGTCAGAGGTGACGATCTGCGCGCCATAGGCCCGGATGATGCGCGCGCGCTCCTCGCTCACGTTCTCCGGGAGAACGAGCTCCACCCGGTATCCTTTCGCCGCGCCGATCATGGCATAGGCGATCCCGGCGTTGCCGGAGGTGGAATCGAGCAGCACCTGCTCCGGCGTCAGGCGGCCGTCGCGCTCGGCGTCCTCGATCATGCGCAGGATCGGGCGGTCCTTCACCGAACCGCCGGGGTTGAACCATTCCGCCTTGGCCAGCACCTCGACCCCCCGCGGGATGCCGCCCAGCCGCGCCGCCCGCAGCAGCGGGGTGTGGCCGATGCGTCCGAGCAGGCCGCTGGAGCGGGAGGCCATCGCCGAGGCGATCACTCGTCGAACAGGACCGTGGATTCGGGGTAGACGCGCACGCGCTGGGCCAGCACCCGCTCGTGGATCAGCCGGCTGAGGGCGGCGTTCTTGGCCTCCAGTGTGCCCGGGGCACGGAGCATCTCCAGGGGCAGATTCACGCGCAGCGCCCGGTTCGGGATGACGTGCCGGGTAATGCCGGTGGGCAGCTTCTCCGGCAGGGCGGCCAGGGCCAGGATCTGCTCCTTGGTGAACGCGGGGAAGACGACGAGGGCCCCGATGCGGTCATACTCTTCGCGCACGGCGTCGGGATCGTCGGTGAGGACGCGATAGATCGGGAGCCGGCCGTTGTAGGCGCCAACGACCGTGCGCAGGGCGGCGATGCGGCCGGGAAAGCCGCCCCCCGCCCGGACGCCGCGCACCGTGTTCCCGGCGATGATGCCGCAGGCCAGATCGCCGGCGGCCAGGCCGCGGGCCAGGCGGGCCCGCTCTCCCACCTCCACCATCAGGTCGCGCGAGAGGAGATCATCGAGCGCGGGGCCGTCCTCCCGCAGGAGGTGATGCCAGACCTCCAGCCGGATCTCCGGCGCCGCGTAGTCCACGATCTGCAGGAGATGAGTGGGCAGCCCCAGCCGCCGCAGGGCGCTACTGCGGTTCGCGCCGTCCAGGACGACAAACCCGCCGGCGGGCAGCGCCGCCGCGACCGGCGGATTCCGCAGGACGCCGTCGGCCTCCAGGCGCGCCACCAGACCGTCGACACGCTGGGCGTCGGCATCCTCATGGAGGTGCACCGCCTCCGCCTCGACGATCCGCAGCGTGGGAAGCGGCTGGCCGGAGGGAAACCGGAGCGGCCGCCTCACTGCCGGCCGAGTTTGCGCGCCAGGTGGTCGATGACGTCGATCTTGGTCACGATGCCGGTGACCCGCCCCGCATCCACCACGACGGCGGCGTTGGCGGTGAGGAAGGTCTCGGCCAGGCCGTCCACCGGCGTCTCCGGGGTCACCACCGGCGGGGCCGGATCGACGATCGCCGTGATCGGATCGTCCAGGCCGTGCCCGCCCTCCAGCAGGTAGGAGAGGAGATCCACCTCGCTGATCATGCCGACCAGCCGGTCGCCGGCGACCACGGGCAGCTGGGAGACATCGAAGCGTTTCATCTTCCCCACGACGGTGCGCACCGCCTCGTCCGGGACCGCGGTGACCAGTGCCAGGCCCTTGGCGCGCAGGAGGTCGCCCACCGCCCCCATCTCCGTCTCCAGGAACCCGTGCTCCCGCATCCAGTCGTCGGAGAAGATCTTGGAGAGGTAGCGCAGCCCGGAGTCGGGGAAGATCACCGCGGCGCGTTTGCCCTCGCCATGGCCGGGCAGCGTGCGCAGGTACTTCAGTGCCCCGGCCACCGCGGTGCCGCTGCTGCCGCCGCAGAAGATCCCTTCCTCCCGCACCAGCCGCCGGGTCATCAGGAAGGACTCCCGGTCGGAGACCGCCACGACCTCGTCCACCACGCTGAAGTCCATCGTCCCCGGGAGAAAGTCCTCGCCGATGCCTTCGACCTTGTAGGTATGCGCCTGGGGGAACCGGCCGGTGCGGAAGTACTCGCTATAAACCGAGCCGATGGGATCGACCCCCACCACCGCGATCTGCGGATGGCGCTCCTTCAGGAAGCGCCCCGCGCCGGAGATGGTGCCGCCGGTGCCCATGCCGCAGATCAGGACGTCGAGGCGGCCGCTGGTCTGTTCCCACAGTTCCGGGCCCAGGGTCTCGTAGTGGGCGCGGGGGTTGGCCGGGTTGTGGTACTGGTCGGCGTAGAAGGCGTGGGGCGTCTCCGCCGCCAGCCGCCGGCTGACGCTGTAGTAGGAGCGCGGATCGTCCGGCTCGACGGCGGTGGGTGTGATCACCACCCGCGCGCCGAAGGCGCGGAGCAGGCGGATCTTCTCCTCCGACATCTTGTCGGGCATGACGAAGATGCAGCGGTACCCCTTGATCGCCGCGGCCATCGCCACCCCCATCCCGGTGTTCCCGGAGGTCGCCTCGACGATGGTCCCCCCCGGCCGCAACCGGCCGTCCGCCTCCGCCTCGCCGATCATGGTCAGGGCGATGCGGTCCTTCACCGACCCGCCGGGGTTGAGGAACTCCAGTTTGGCCACCACGTCGGCCCGCACGCCGCGGGTCACCTTGTGCAGGCGCACCAGCGGGGTGGACCCGACGATCTCCAGGACGCTGTCCCGGATCTGCTCCCCCGTGCGCGGCTCGACCTTCATGGGCGCAGGCCCTCCCCGGGAACTCGGCCCCGCCCCCCGGCCATGGCCGGGATCACCGAGACCTCGTCCCCCGCGCCGACCGGGGTGGCCTGGCCGCGCAGCGTCCGGATCTCATTGCCGTTGACGAAGACGTTGATGTAGGCGCGCACCTGCCCCGCCTCATCCAGGATCTGCCCGCTCAGGCCGGGAAAGGCCGTGGTCAGGTTGCCCAGCACCTCGCCCACCGTGGCGCCCGGCACTTCGACCCGGGACTGACCGCCGGTGTGCCGCCGCAGCGGCGAGGGCACAAAGACGATCGCCACCGTCACCTCACCTCACGCCGCGAGCGCCTGCTCGAGGTCCGCCACCAGGTCCTCCGCATGCTCAATGCCCACCGAGAGCCGGAGCAACCCTTCGTCGACGGCCAGCGGCGACCCTGTCAGGCTGGCGTGGGTCATGGAGGCGGGGTGGTCGATCAGGGACTCCACGCCGCCCAGGCTCTCCGCGAGCAGGAAGAGACGGGTGCGCGAGGCGATCCGCCGCGCGGCCGGCCCGCCGCCGCGGGCGATGAAGGACACCATCCCCCCGAAGGTCGCCATCTGCCGCGCCGCCAGGTCGTGCCCCGGATGGCCGGGCAGGCCGGGGTAGAAGACCTGCGCCACCTGCGAGTGCGCCGCCAGGGCCGCCGCCACGCGCGCGGCGTTGGCGGCATGCCGCTCCATGCGGACCGCCAGCGTGCGCAGCCCCCGCAGCACCAGCCAGCAGTCGAAGGGGCCGGGCACGCCGCCGGCGGCGTTCTGGTGGAACTTCACCCGTTCAAACAGATCGGTCCGGGAGGTGACGATGGCGCCCCCCACCACATCGCTGTGCCCGCCCAGGTATTTGGTCGTGGAGTGCACGACCAGGTCCGCGCCCAGGCGCAGCGGCTGCTGGCCGTAGGGGGTGGCGAAGGTGTTGTCCACCGCCACCAGGGCCCTCCGCTCACGGGCGAGGGCGGCGAGGTGCGCGATGTCGATGATCTTCAGATACGGGTTGGTCGGCGTCTCGATGAAGAGCAGGCGCGTGCGGTCGGTGAGGGCGTGCTCGGTCGCCGCCAGATCGGTCATGTCCACGAAGGTCGTGGCAATGCCGTAGCGCCGCAGGACGCGCACGAAGAGGCGGTAGGTCCCGCCGTAGACGTCGTCGGGC
>JACQGZ010000203.1 GCA_016199305.1 Armatimonadota bacterium
GCGGGTGATCCAGCACGTGGAGGCCTCGACCTATTTCCTGGTGGAGGCCCTGGCCGAGAGCATCGCCGGCATCTGCCTCATCGACCCCCGCGTGGCCAAGGTAGAGGTGAGCGTGGACAAGCCCGGCGCGCTGCGCTTCGCCCGCTCTGTGGGCGTGACGATCACCCGCGGGCGGGCCGGCTCCGGCGATGCCTGAGGCGCGGCTGAACCGAGTCGCTCTCTCGCTGGGATCGAACATCGACAAAGAACGCAACATCGTCCGCGCCGTGGAGATGCTGGCGGCGGTGGTCCGCGTCGTGGCCGTCTCGTCGGTGTACGAGACCGCGCCCGTCGGGGACCCCGATCAGGAGAGTTTCCTCAACGCCGCGGTGGTGGTCGAGACACTGCACTCGCCGGAGGAGCTCAAGCGCGAGGTGCTCACGCCCATCGAGACCAGGCTGGGCCGCCGCCGCACGGCCGATAAGAACGCTCCCCGGACGATCGACATCGACATTGCGCTCTTCAACGACGAGGTCCTGCGGGTAGGCGACCGGATGATCCCCGATCCCGAACTGTTCGCCCAGGCCCATCTCGCGGTTCCGCTGGCCGACGTCGCGCCAGACTACAGGCACCCGGTGACCGGGAAGACTCTGTCAGAGGTCGCGGCGGGCCTTAGAGGAGAGGGCGGGATTGTGCGGCGGTCCGACCTGAGCCTGAAGGGGGCCTAGGGTCTCACTGGGCGGGTGTGGCACTGTCCAGGACGGGCAGCGGTAATCGGGCCAGAATGGTCGTGCCGACGCCGTTCGCGGAGAGGATCTGCACTGAGCCGTCGACGAGCTGGGCGCGTTCGCGCATGCCGTGGAGGCCGAGGGTGCGCCGGTCCTGGCTCTCTGGCCCGCCGTCCGGATCGAATCCGACCCCGTTGTCGCGCACCATCACGATCAGCCATTCGCCCTTCCGGCTCACGCGGATCTCGATCCGGCTGGCGCGGGCGTGGCGCAGCACATTGGTGACGGCCTCCTGGAAGATCCGAAAGGCGACCGTTTCGAGGTCCTGGGGGAGGCGGCCGCCCAGGTCGTCCACCTGCAGCTCCACATCCAGACCGGCAGGCCGCACGTAGCTGTCCACATACCAGCGGACCGCCGGGACGAGCCCCAGGTCGTCCAGAACAGGGGGCCGCAGGTCGTAAATGAGTTTCCGCAGATCGTCCAGGAACTGGTCGGCCAGACCGCGGACCCGTCGCAGGTCCGCGGCCAGCTGTTTGTTCTTCGACCCCACATCGGCGGCCAGCTGGTCGAGCTGGATGATCAACGCGGTGACGATCTGCCCGGAGTGGTCGTGAAAGTCCTGGGCGATGCGCCGGCGCTCCTCCTCCTGGGCGACCAGCAGCCGCTGCATCAGCTCGCGGCGGACGTGCTCCTGGTTGCGCACCGCGTCGAAGAGTCGCGCCCGCTGGATGGTGACGGCGAGTTCGTGCCCGATCGATTCCAGCATGGCCAGCTCATCTGCGTTGAAGGCCCGCCCGTGCGGTAGCAGGAGGTTGAGGATGCCGACCGTTTCGTCCTGCGCGATCAGGGGGACGGAGGCGTGGCGGTGCAGTTCGGGCGTTTCCGGCAGGGCCTGCTCCAGCCGGGCGCACGGGATCAGGTTGACCGCTTCGGTCAGGCGGCCTTCGCGCAGCAGCTGGTTACAGCGGCAATCCCCCGTCATCCGCCGCTTTCCGGCCGCCGCCAGGGCACCGGGCAGGTTGACGTCGGCGGCCAGGCGGAATTCCCGCGTCTCCTGGTCGTAGAGGAAAATCCAGCCGGCCTGAACGTCCAACAGCTCGACGATCCGGTGGAGGGCGCCGTCCAGAGCCTCGCGTAACGTAAAGGAGCGGTTGAGCACCTCCGCGATGCCGCGGAAGATGAGCATCTGGCGGGCTTCCGTGAAGGACCGCTCCATTCCACTTGCTAAAATACTATGAAAGAGGGTGACGATGGAACCGAAACGGCAGAAAGAGGGCAAGCGACCCGGGATCAGGGTGGTCATCGCGGACGATCATGCGGTTGTCCGGGAGGGGGTTAAGCTCATCCTGGCGCGTGAGCCAGACATTGAGATCGTGGGGGAGGCCTCGAACGGCCGCGAGGCGCTCGAGGTGATCAAGACCGCCACACCCCAGGTCGTCATCATGGACATCTCGATGCCGGAGATGGGCGGCATCGAAGCGACGCGGCGGGCGAAGGAGGCTTGGCCGGAGGTCAACGTCCTCGCGCTGACGATGCACGAGGAGGAGAACTACGTCTTCCAGCTGCTCAAGGCGGGGGCCTCGGGTTACGTGCTCAAGCGGGCGGCGGCCCAGGACCTCGTGCAGGCGATCCGGTCGGCCGCCAAAGGCGAGGCCTTTCTGTACCCCACCGTGGCGAAAAGCGTCGTGGCCGACTACCTGCGGCGCATCGCGGAAGGGGAGGACCGTAGCCGCTACGACGGCCTGACTCCCCGCGAACGAGAGATCCTCACGCTGATCGCGGAGGGGCTGTCCAACCAGGAGATGGCGGAGCGGCTCTTCATCAGCATCAAGACCGTCCAGACCCACCGCGCCCACATCATGGAGAAGCTCAATCTGCACAACCGGACCGAACTGGTCCGCTACGCCATCCGGAAAGGACTTATCGAGGCGTAGCC
>JACQGZ010000196.1 GCA_016199305.1 Armatimonadota bacterium
CATGAACCTGATGTGCGGCTTCCCCGAGGAGCTGGGGCTGCGCGTCCCCGGGATCTTCCCGTGAGCCGGCAGGCCGGCGTGCGCCCGGCGGTCACGGCCGGCAGCGTCACCACGCCCGGAGGGGTGCGGGCGGCCGGGGGCCACTGTGGGATCAAGGCGGCGCGTCCGGACCTGGCGCTCGTCGTCACCGAGGCGCCGGCGCCGGCGGCGGCCTGCTTCACCACCAACCGGGTTCAGGCGGCGCCGGTCCAGGTGAGCCGCGGACAGATCCGCTCCGGGCGCGCCCAGGCGGTGGTGATCAACAGCGGCAACGCGAACGCCTGCACCGGCGAGGCGGGCCTGCGGGACGCCTGGGAGATGGTCGACCTGACGGCGCGCGCGGTCGGGGTGAGCCGGGATCTGGTGCTCGTCGCCAGCACCGGGGTGATCGGCGTACCGCTGCCGATGGAGGCGTTGCGCCGCGGCATCCCGGCCGTGGCCACGTCGCTCGGCCCCTACGGCGAGGCCGCCGCGGAGGCGATCCTCACGACCGACGCCTTTCCCAAGACCGGGGCGGTGGAGGTGGAGGTCGGCGGGCGCCCGGTGAGGCTGGGCGGGATGGCCAAGGGCGCGGGCATGATCCACCCGCGCATGGCCACCACGCTCTCGATGGTGACCACCGACGCGGCGCTCGAGCCGGCCCTGGCCCAGCGCGCGCTCAGCCAGAGCGTGGCGCGTTCCTTCAACCGGGTGAGCGTGGACGGGGACACCAGCACCAACGACACGATTGTCCTGCTGGCGACGGGGGCGGCCGGCCATCCGCCGCTGCGTGGGGCCGCCGATCCGGGCTTCGACCTCTTTCAGGAGGCCCTCACCGCGCTGACCGAGCACCTGGCCCGCCTGCTGGTGCGCGACGGCGAGGGCGCGACGAAGCTCATCGAGATCGCCGTCACCGGCGCGGCCACGGAGGAGGACGCCGCTCGGGCGGGCGAGGCGATCCTCACCTCGCCCCTGGTGAAGACCGCCTGCTACGGGATGGAGCCGAACTGGGGACGGATCCTTGCCGCGGTGGGACGCTCGGGGGCGGAGGTGGATCCGGCCCGCGTGGCGGTGGCCATCGGCGGCGTGCAGGTCGTCGCCGCCGGCGTGGGGCGCCGCGAGCGGCTGGCCGCGGCGTCTGCGGCGATGCGCGCGGCGGAGTTCATCATCGCGGTCGACCTGGGGCTGGGATCGGGCGCCTGGACCGGGTGGACCTGCGACCTCACGGAAGCGTACGTGCGGCTGAACAGCGGGTCCCTGACATGAGCGCCGCTGCGGCGCGCGCCGAGACGATTACGGCGGAGGGGGCGCTGATCGCCCGCGGCCTCCGCTACGTCAACGCCTGGCGCGGGCGCACCGTGGTGATCAAGTACGGGGGCAGCCTCCTCGGGCGCGTTGCCGGCACGGTCATTGAGGACCTGGTCGCACTCGCCGGGGCCGGCGTCCATCCGGTCCTGGTGCACGGCGGCGGGCCGGAGATCTCGCGATGGCTGGAGCGGTTGGGACGCACGCCGCGCTTCGTCGAGGGGCTGCGGGTCACCGACGACGAGACGATGGAGATCGTCGAGATGGTCCTCTCCGGCCGCGCCAACAAGACGCTGGTCGGCCGGCTCATCGCCGCCGGCGGCAGCGCGGTCGGCCTGTCTGGCCGCGACGCGCGCCTCTTTGAGGCCGTCCCCCTGGTCGATCCACCGGGCCTGGGTCGCGTGGGCACCATCGTCGCGGTGCACCCCGACATCATCCACACGCTGACCGCGGTGGGCCACCTCCTGGTGGTCGCCTCCGTCGGTCTCGACGCGGAAGGGGAGCCCCTCAACCTCAACGCCGATCACGCGGCCGCGGCCCTGGCGGCGGCGCTGGGGGCGAGCAAACTGATCGTCCTCACCGACGTGGACGGGATCTTCCGGGAGCGTGATGGGCGGCGCGAGCTGCTCTCGGTGCTCACCGCCGCGGAGGCGCGGGCGCTGGAGGCCGAGGGGGTCATCGCCGGCGGCATGATCCCGAAGGTGGAGGCCGCGCTGGCGGCTCTCGCGGGCGGCGTCGCCTCGGCCCACATCATCAGCGGCGAGACGCCGCACGCCCTGCTCGTGGAGCTCTTCACGGAGGAGGGCTGCGGGACGATGCTCGTGCCGGAGAGGCCCTAATCGGTTGGGGTGCCCCGGGGTGGGGTTAAGGAAGGACGGATGAGCGGGACGCGCACCGAGGAGATCCAGCGGCTCAGCGAGCAGGTGCTGATGCCCAACTACCGGCGGGCCCCGGTGGCCTTCGCGCGGGGGGAGGGGGTCCGCCTGTTCGACCTGGAGGGGCGGGTCTACCTGGACTTCGTCGGCGGCATCGCGGTCAGCGCCCTCGGGCATGCCCACCCCCGGCTGACGGCGGCGATCCAGGCGCAGGCCGCCCGGCTGCTGCACGTCAGCAACCTCTACCTGATCCCCGAGCAGGTCCGGCTGGCCCGCTGGCTCACCGCGCGCAGCGGACTGGACCGCGCCTTCTTCTGCAACAGCGGCGCGGAGGCCAATGAGGCGGCGATCAAACTGGCGCGGCGGTGGGCCCACGCACAGGGCGGGGGACGGCACGAGATCCTGGTGGCGGAGGGGGCCTTCCACGGCCGCACGCTGGCCGCGCTGGCGGCCACCCCGGTGGCCAAGTACCAGGAAGGGTTTGCGCCGCTGCCGACCGGCTTCCGGGCGGTGCCCTTCAACGATCCCGGCGCGCTCGCCGATGCGGTGGGGGAGCAGACCTGTGCCATCCTCCTCGAGCCGGTGCAGGGGGAGAGCGGGGTGCGTCCGGCGACGCCGGAGTTTCTGGCCGCGGCGCGGCGGCTGGCCGACGCGCACGGGCTGCTGCTGATCTTCGATGAGGTGCAGACCGGGATCGGGCGCACCGGCGCGCTGTTTGCGTTTCAGGCCTACGGGATCACGCCGGATGTGATCACCCTGGCCATGGGGTTGGGGGGCGGGGTGCCGATCGGCGCGGTGCTGGCCCGGGCCGAGGTGGCGGAGGTCCTTCAGCCCGGGACGCACGGCTCGACGTTCGGGGGCAACCCGCTGGCCTGCGCGGCCGCGCTGGCCGTCGTGGAGGCAGTGGAGCAGGACGGTCTGGCGGCACGCGCCGCGACGACGGGCGTCGCGCTCGCCGAGGGTCTGCGCGAACTGGGCCGGCGGGTGGGGGGGATCACGACGGTGCGGGGGCGCGGACTGCTCGTGGCCGCCGACCTCGACCGCGAGGCCGCGCCGGTCGTGGATGGGTGCCGCGACCATGGGCTGCTGGTCAACGGGGTGCAGCCGCGCACCCTGCGCTTCGCGCCCCCGCTGATCGTCAGGGAGGAGGAGGTGCGTGAAGCCCTGGCCATCCTGGGCGAGGTCCTCGCGCCGCCGGCAGAGGGAGGAGAAGGATGACGACGGCAACGACGGTGCGCAAGGCGGTGCTGGCCTACTCGGGTGGGCTGGACACCTCGGTGATCATCCCCTGGCTGGGGGAGACCTACGACTGCGAGGTCGTGGCGATGATCGCCGACGTCGGCCAGGGCGAGGACCTGGAGGCGATCCGGCTCAAGGCCCTGGCCAGCGGCGCGGTCGAGGCGCGGGTGGTGGACATCAGGGAGGAGTTCCTCTCGGAGTTTGTCTTCCCCGTCCTGCGCGCCGGCGCGCTCTATGAAGGGCGCTATCTCCTCGGCACGGCCCTGGCGCGGCCGGCGATCGCGTGGGCGCAGGTGGCCCTCGCCCTGGAGGTGGGGGCGGACGCGCTGGTCCACGGCTGCACCGGCAAGGGGAACGACCAGGTGCGCTTCGAACTGGCCTACGCCGCTCTGGCGCCCGACCTGCGGGTGATCGCGCCGTGGAGGGAGTGGAGCCTGAACTCCCGCGAGGCGGAGATCGCCTACGCCGCCGCCCACGGTATCCCCGTCCCGGTGACGAAGGAGAAACCCTACAGCGTGGACCGGAACCTCTGGCATTGCAGCAGCGAGGGGGGCATCCTGGAGGATCCCTGGAGCGCGCCGCCGGCGGATCTCTACCAGTACAGCACCGACCCGCGGCAGGGACCGGAGGACCCGGAGGAGGTCACCATCGATTTCGAGGAGGGGACCCCGGTGGCGGTGAACGGCGAGCCGCTGGCGCCGGTGGGGCTGGTGGAGCGGCTCAACCGCATCGGCGGCCGCCACGGGATCGGGCGGATGGACATGGTGGAGAACCGGCTGGTCGGCATCAAGAGCCGCGGCGTCTACGAGACCCCCGGGGGGACGATCCTGCAGGTGGCGCATCACGACCTGGAGTCGATCACCCTCGACCGTGACACGCTCCACTACAAACTGGGCGCCGCGCTGCGCGTCGCGGAACTCGTCTACTACGGCCAGTGGTACACGCCGCTGCGTCAGGCCCTCGACGCCTTCGTCACGGCGACACAGCGCACCGTGACGGGCAGCGTCCGCCTCTCCCTCTTCAAGGGCACCGCCACGGCGGTAGCCCGCCGCTCGCCCCACTCGCTGTACAGCCGCGACCTGGCGACCTTCGAGGTGGGAGGAAGCTACCGCCAGGCCGACGCCGAGGGATTCATCCACCTCTTCGGCCTGCCCGCGGCGGTCTTCGCCCGGACCAACCCACATCTGATCCGGAAGATGCCGACGCCGATCGGCCGGTAGCGGTCATGAGCGCCGAGGGAGGCGGCACGGGGTACCGGATGTGGGGCGGCCGCTTCGAGGGCCGCCTCGATCCACGGGTGGCCCGGTTCCTCGCGTCCCTGCCGGTCGACGTGCGCCTGCTGCCGCACGATCTGCGGGGCAGCCTGGCGCACGCGCGCATGCTCACCGCCCGGGGGATCATCCCGGAGGACGCAGGCCGGGAAATCATCGCGGGGCTGCGCGGCATGATCGCGGAGGCCGACGCCGGGGCCTTTCCGGTGGATGAGACGGCGGAGGATGTACACACGCTGATCGAAGCGGAGCTGCACCGCCGCATCGGGGAGGGGGCGGGCTGGCTGCATGTGGCGCGCAGCCGGAACGATCAGGTGGCCACCGCCTTCCGGTTGTGGGTGAAAGCGTCGGCCGCCGCCGCCGCCGCCGCCGTGACCGAGGTGCAGGAGATTCTCCTGCAGCGGGCGGCCGCGGAGGGGGAGCTGCTCCTGCCGGCGTACACGCACCTGCAGCGGGCGCAACCCGCCCTCCTGGGCCATCACCTGCTCGCCTACGTCTGGATGCTCCAGCGCGACGTCGAGCGGCTCCGCCGCGCCTACGAGGCCGCCGATGTGCTGCCCCTGGGCTCGGGTGCCGCCGTAGGCGTCTCCCATCCAATCGATCGGGAGGCGGTGGCGCGCCTCCTCGGGTTCGCGCGGATCAGCGCCAACAGCCTGGATGCCACCGGCGACCGGGACTTCGCGGTCGAGTTCCTGGCCGCGCTGGCGCTCCTGATGACGCACCTGTCGCGCTGGGCCGGCGAGGTCGTGCTCTGGAGCACGCAGGAGTTCGGGTTCGTCGAACTGACCGACGCGATCTCGACGGGCAGTTCGCTCATGCCGCAGAAGCGCAACCCCGACCCGGCCGAACTCATCCGTGCCAAGGCGGGACGCGTCCTGGGCCATCTGGTGGCGCTGCTGGCGACGCTGAAGGGGTTGCCGCCCGGCTACGGGCTCGACCTGCAGGAGGACAAGGCGCCGGTCTTCGACGCGGCGGATGCGGCCCTGGGGTCGCTGCAGGCCATGGGGGTGGTGGCCCGCGAGATCCGGTTTCGTCCCGAGCGGCTGTGGGAGGCGCTGACCGCCGGGTTCGTCACCGCCACCGAGATCAGCGACCACCTCGCCCGGCGCGGCCTCCCCTTCCGCCAGGCGCACCACCTGGCCGGGCAGGTCGTCCGCTATGCGGAGCGCCAGGGCAAGGCCCTGGGCGACCTGGCGCCCGAGGAATGGGCCACCCTCCTTCCCGGCCTGCAGCGCGCGGACGCGGACGGCCTGGCCGGTGCCGTCACCCCCGAAGGCGCGGTGGCGGCGAAGGACGTACCCGGCGGCACCGCCCCCGGACGGGTCAAGGAAGCGCTGGAGGCGGCCCGCGGCGTGGTCGCGGCGGCGCAGCAGTGGGTGCGCGAGGTAGAGGGGGCGCGGCAGCGCACAGAGGAGGCCCTGCGTGCGTCCCCGTGAGCGCAGGATCCTCGACCTGGTGGCCGCCGAGCCGATCCGCACGCAGGGTCAACTGGTGCGGGCGCTTCGCGTGGCCGGCCTGCGGGTGAGCCAGGCGACCGTCTCGCGGGACATCAAGCGCCTCGGGCTGGTCAAGGTGCCCGCGCAGAACGGCCGGGCGCGCTACCTGCCGCCCGCGGAGGCGGCGGCGATCTCCCCCGACGCGGCGGGGCGGCTGGCGCGCGCCTTCCGGGAGTACGCCGTCGAGGTGGATGAGGGGAGCGGGCTGGTCCTGGTCAAGACCACCACGGGCAGCGCCGACACCGTGGCCGAGGCGATCGACGAGGTGCGCTGGGCGGAGGTGGCCGGGACGGTGGCCGGCGACAATACGATCCTCATCGTTCCCCGCACACCCGCCGACCGGCCCACGCTGCGTCGGCGGCTCACGGCCCTGCTCGGCTGAGGCGGAGAGCGCCGAGAGCCGGCAGGCGCGCTGCGAGCCCCGCATCGGCTCCCTCAATCTGATGACGCCGCGCCGCGCGGCCGCGCCCTGGACAACGTTCCAACCCCCGGCCTAGACTGAGGAGGTATCATGATGCTCCTCGGCCGGGCGCGGCGGCGTCTGGCCCCACTCTTCGCCCTCCCCTGGGTCCCGAAGAGTTTGATCGGGCTGGGGACCTTCCTGGCCCTCCTGCTCATCGCCACCGTCAGCGACGTGCCGCCCCGGCTGGATCTGCGGGCCGGCCAGATCGCCCCGCGGGACATCGAGGCCCCGCGGACGACCGATTACGTCGACCAGGAGCAGACCGCGATCCGCCGGCGGGTGGCGGCGGCTCGGGTGGAACCCTTCTACCAGGAGGCGCCGCAGGCGACCGCCGCGGCCCGCAACGCCGTGACCGGGATCTTTGACGCCATCACCCGCGTCCGGGCGGTTCCAAGCCTCTCCAACGCCGAACGGTTGGCCAGGCTGCGGCAGGCGGCGGGGGTCTCGCTTCCACCGGAGGTGTGGGAGGCCGCCCTCTCCCTGGACGACGCCACGCTGGCGCAGGCCCGCGAGATTACCCTCAGTGCGGTGGAGCAAATGATGGAGCGCGGCGTGCGCGCCGATGAGTTCCCGGAAGCCCGGGAGGAGCTCCGCCGGCTGCTGCGGACGACGACGCTGACGGGACGGCCCCTGGCGCTGGCCAGCGCGGTCGGGCAGGCGGCGCTGCGCGCGAACCTGGTCGTGGACCGCGAGATGAACCAGACGCTGCGGAGGGAGGCCGCGGAGGCGGTGGAGCCCGTGCGCGTGCGCATCCTGCGCGGCGAGGTCATCGTCCGCCGCGGCGACAAGATCACCGAGGCCCACCTGCGCAAACTGGAAGCCCTCGGGCTGATCGGCGTGCCGATGCGCTGGGACGTCGTGCTGGGGGTCGCCCTGGTCATCGCGCTGCTGCTGGGCATCACCGGCTACTACCTGATTCAGTACCAGCCCGAGATCTGGCGGCGGGACCGCCTCGTCCTGCTCTGGGGGCTGATCGTCGTCCTCACGACGCTGCTCGCCCGGATCGTCGTCTCCTACCGGCTCCCCCTCAGTCTCGTCCCCGCGGCCGTGGCCGTGGGGCCGATCCTGCTGGCGGTCCTCCTGCGGCCGCGCCTGGCGCTGGTCACCGCCGCGGTGCTGAGCCTGCTCATCGCCCTGATCGCCACCTCCGACCTGCGCACCGCCTTTGTGGCCTTTGTCGGCAGCGCGGTCGGCGTCTACGCGGTTCGCAAGATCAGCCGCCGCACCGATCTCATCGTCGGCGGCCTGAAGGCGGGGGTGGCCACCGCGGCGGCGGTGGTGGCGATCAGTCTGCTGGAGCGTCGGCCGGTCTACCCGGAGATGGTGCGCGATGCCGCGGTGGGGGTGTTGGCCAACGGCATCATCGTCGGCATCGCCTCTATCGGCGTGCTCCCCTATCTCGAGGACCTTTTCGGCCTGGTCACGCCGATCAAACTGCTAGAACTGTCCAACCCCGGCCACCCGCTGCTGCGGCGGCTGCAGATGGAGGCGCCGGGGACCTACCATCACAGCGTCATCGTGGGCAACCTGGCCGAGGCCGCGGCGGATGCGATCGGGGCGGACGGGCTGCTCGTGCGCGTCGGCACCTACTACCACGACGTGGGGAAGATTCGGCGTCCGGTCTTTTTCGTGGAGAACCAGATCGGGGTGGAGAACCCGCACGACCGGATGTCGCCCAGCCTCTCCGCCCTGACCGTGGCGGCGCACGTCCGCGACGGGCTGGATCTGGCCCGAGAATACGGGCTGCCCAAGGCGGTGGCCGATTTCATCCTCGAACACCACGGGACGACCCTGATCACCTACTTCTATCATCAGGCGGTGGAGCGGGGGGACGAGCCGGAGCCGGCCGCGTTCCGCTACGAAGGGCCGAAGCCGCAGACCCGAGAGGTGGCGATCGTCATGCTCGCCGACGCCGCGGAGGCGGCGGTGCGGACGTTGCCCCGGCCGACCCCCGACCGGATCTACGAGGTGGTGCGCAAGATCATCCACGAGCGGCTGGAGGACGGACAGCTGGATGAGTGCGATCTGATGTTCCGCGACCTGGAGCAGATCGCGCAGACCTTCACCCGCATCCTCACCGGCATCTTCCACCCGCGGATCGAGTACCCGGATCTGGAAGGAGACCTGCGGGCGCGGCGCCGCGAGCGGGTGGGACGCCGCTAGCGCCGGACGGCCGTGCGGGCGCTGGTGGTGAACCGGCAGCGGACCGTCCGCGTGCGCCCCGCCGCGCTACGGCGCGCCGCCCTGGCGACCATGCGCGGCGAAGGGTGCGGCGCGGCGAGTGAGGTCAGCGTCGCGGTCGTCGACGATCAGGAGATCCG
>JACQGZ010000200.1 GCA_016199305.1 Armatimonadota bacterium
AGTCACCGAAAAGCATGGGCGAATCGTGCACGTCCCTATCGTCGCCCCGGTACGCGACCGGAAGCCGTGGGTCGCCAAAAGTAGCAAAGAAGCGGTAGATGGTCGCCTGATCGGCGGATATCTCGCCCTTCGATAACGCCTGGTTGATCAGGTCGTAGGAACTCGGACCGGTCGTTCAACCGAGTCGGCAAGTGCACATCATCGGTATCGTGCGCCAAGAGAGTTCCGCGTCACCCATCCGTTCCACCCGCTGAGCGGTCGCTGCTTCGAGCTGGTGATCGTGAGGCAGGCGTGGGGGGAGCCACGGGTCTACTACCACGATGACGTGGGGAAGCTGTGTTCGATGCCGGCGGCGTGGACGACGGAGGCGCCGGCAGATCCGTTCGTCATCGTCGCTGAGGGCCGCTCGCTGTTCCATATCGCGGACCTGCTACGTCTCGCCAAGCTGATTCGAGGGATGCGGTGATGCGGCGTCAGATGTTAGGAGAATTCTGCCGCTCATGTAAGGTGGATAATGTCGCGTCAACGGTCCGCTGGCGCGACTGTGAGGGAGTACTGCGCGAACGACAGGTGGGCAATGCGTTCGAAGAGGCTCTGCAGCGTGGTTCGGAGGCAGGGGTCGAGAGATTGCGTGGTTCTCTAGCTCGGCATAATCTTATTAACAGAATCTCCCTGCAGGAGGACTCCGTGTCCCAGCCCCCTCGCATCGATGAGAAGGCCGTCGCTCTTCGCCAGGTCGGCGCCTTCTCCAGCCACCCCGAAGCCGTCCGGGACCCGCTCTTTCACGACAGCGACTTCTTCGATGCCCGCGATCTCGTCCAGGTGAAGTACGAGATGCTTCGCAGGGTGCGAGCGGAGGGACACTCCGTCAGCGCCGCGGCGAGCAGCTTCGGCTTCTCGCGGGTCTCCTTCTACCAGGCGCGAGCCGCTTTCGATGGAGCCGGTCTCCCTGGCCTCGTGCCACGCCGTCCCGGCCCCCGCGGTGCGCACAAGCTTACCGATGCGATCGTCGATGTTCTCCTCGAGCTGCGCGCCGCAAACCCGAGCGCCCGGGCTGCAGAGCTGGGCGTTGAGTTGCGTCAGCGTCTCGGACTCAGCGTCCACCCCCGCAGCATCGAGCGTGCGCTGGCGCGAAGGGCAAAAAAAACGCCGGGCCGGCTGCCGTGAGCAACAACGCGACGGTGACGCCCGCGCTTCTCGCGAGCCAGTACGAAGAGCTGCGTGCACAGGCCCTCGGTGCCCGCGCGGGCAGTGCGACAGGGCGGGGCTTGGCGGTCCTCATCCGCCGCGGTCTGACCGCCTGGCTGACCCTCTGCCAGGAACTGCTCGGCCGAGCCGACGAGGTCTGCCGGCCTCTCCCCGCACCACCGATACCTACCGGAGCGCGGGTGCTCCATTCGGATGCCACGGCCGACCTCGTTCGGACGCTCGCGGGCATGGCCCTCGCCGCCGCTGACAGGAGGGGAGCGTGAATACGTTCCAGCAGGAGAAGGTCAGCGCCAGCCACCTCGCCCGCAACGCCTACCTCTACGTCCGCCAGTCGACCCTCCGCCAGGTCCTCGAGAACACGGAGAGCACCAAACGCCAGTACGCCCTGCGTCAGCGCGCCATCACCCTGGGCTGGCCGAGCGACCAGATCGTCGTCATCGACTGCGACCTGGGCCAGTCCGGGGCCTCAGCGGCAGACCGGGCGGGCTTCCAGCAGCTGGTAGCAGAGGTCGGCCTCGGTCGCGCTGGCATCGTCCTCGGCCTGGAGGTATCGCGGCTTGCCCGCAGCTCGAGCGACTGGCACCGCTTGCTGGAGATCTGCGCCCTCACCCAGACCCTCATCCTCGACGAGGATGGCATTTACGACCCTGGGCACTTCAACGACCGATTGCTCCTCGGGCTGAAAGGGACGATGAGTGAAGCGGAGCTGCATATCCTCCGGGCGCGCCTGCTGGGCGGGGTTTTGAGCAAAGCGCGGCGCGGGGAACTGCGCTGCGGTTTGCCAGTCGGCCTCGTCTACGCGCCCGATGGGCGGGTGGTGCGCGATCCCGACCAGGGAGTCCAGGATGCCCTCCGTCTCTTCTTCGCGACCTTTTGCCGCACCGGCTCCGCCTTCAAGACTGTGCAGTCATTCCGGACACAAGGGCTCCGTTTCCCTCAGCGCCTGCGCAAGGGCCCGCACAAAGGCGAACTCGTTTGGGGCGGGCTGGAGCATGCACAGGCCCTTCACCTCCTCCACAACCCGCGCTACGCCGGCGCGTTCGTCTACGGCCGGCGCCAGACGCGCAAGGGGGTGGACGGCAAGGAGCTCACCACGATGCGCCCGCGCGAGGAATGGCTCGTCCTCATCCGCGACGCGCACCAAGGCTACCTCTCCTGGGACGAGTACGAGGGGAATGTCCACCAACTCCGTGAGAACGCCCAGGCGCACGCTGCTCACCGGCGCACCCCGCCTCGCGAGGGCCCGGCACTGCTCCAGGGACTCGTGCTTTGCGGTCGCTGCGGCCGGCGCATGACCGTCCGCTACCACCACGCCGTGCGGCGCATCCTGCCGGACTATATCTGTCAGCGAGAAGGGATCGAGCGGGCGGAACGGGTCTGCCAGGTCGTCCCTGGCAGGAGGCTGGATGAGGCGATCGGCGCGCTGCTCGTGGAAGCGATGACACCGCTCGCGCTCGAGGTCGCACTCGCCGTGCAGGAGGAGCTGACCGCTCGGGCAGCCGAGGCCGATCGCCTGCGCGCTCAGCAGGTCGAGCGGGCGCGGCACGAGGCGGAGCTCGCCCAACAGCGCTTCATGCAGGTGCATCCGGGCAATCGTCTCGTCGCCGATGTCCTGGAAGCGGACTGGAACGAGAAGCTGCGGGCTCTCCGCGAAGCCGAAGACAGCTACGAACGCGGGCGTGCGGCAGATCGCCTCGTGCTCGACGACGACCAGCGGAAAGCGATTCTCGCTCTGGCTACCGACTTCCCCCGACTGTGGGCCGACCCCAACACCCCTGACCGTGAACGCAAGCGCATGGTGCGCCTCATCCTCGAGGATGTGACCCTCGTACGCGGCGACACCATCAGCTGCCATCTTCGCTTCAAGAGCGGTGCAACCCATGCCCTGGAGCTTCCCGCTCCGGTTTCCCTCGGCGAGCTGCGGAGAACGAAGCCCTCCGTCATCCGTGCGATGGACACGCTTCTCGACGATCACACTGACCGCGAGACGGCCGAGGTCCTCAACAAACGCGGCTACAAGAGCAGCGAAGGCTTGCCCTTCACCAGGCTGCGCGTCCGTGCGCTCCGGGAGGCGCATGGCCTCCCCGACCGCTTCAGCCGCCTCCGCGCTGCCGGTAAGCTAACCCTTGCCGAGATGGCCGCGCGCCTCGGCGTCTGCACTGCAACGGTCAAGCAGTGGCGCGACTACGGCGTCCTGACTGCTCACGTCTACAACGACAAAGGGGAGTGCCTCTTCGAGATGCCCACCGATTCGTTACCCCGCAAAGGCACCTGGAAGCGGCCTCGCCGTCAAACCCATCCCGCATCAATTGAACGAGGTGCAGTCTGATGCCACGCCCTTGTCCCGGGGCTTCCGCACCCGGGCGGGGTCGCAGAAGAAGCCCCGCGCCTGGCTGTACTCCAGGAAGCCCCGCGTGAGCCGCGGTTCCAGCGGGTCCGGCCCAGCGACGGCCGCAGCGAAGTTGTCGAGGATGACCCGTTTCGGGATGCCTTTGAAGAAGCGCCAGGCGGCTTCCAGCCCGACGATGGTCTCCGCCAGCGTCTGGCGCAGCATCGGCCAGACGAACGG
>JACQGZ010000198.1 GCA_016199305.1 Armatimonadota bacterium
CTCGGGGAAGCCGCACATCAGGTTCATGTTCTGCACCGCCTGGCCGGCCGCGCCTTTCATCAGGTTGTCGAGGGCCGCAAAGGCGACGATCATGCCGCTCCGCGGATCGACGCGCACCGCCACGTCGGCGAAATTGCTCCCCAAGGTCGCCTTCGTCTGGGGGAGGCTCTCGCCTTCGAGCAGCCGCACGAACGGTTCGCCCGCGTACGCTTCCCGCAGGACCGTCTCCGCCTCCGCCCGCGTAACGGGGCGCGCCGGCTGCAGGTAGGCGGTGGCCAGGAGGCCGCGCGTCATCGGGATCAGGTGCGGCACAAAGGTCACGGCGGCGTCGGGCGCGATGGCCCGCAGTTCCTGCTCCAGTTCGGCGGTGTGGCGATGCCCCGGGGTGCCGTAGGCGAAGACGTTCTCGTTGACCTCGGAGAAGTGGGTGCGGGCCCCACCCCCGCGCCCCGCGCCTGAGACGCCGGATTTCGCGTCGACGACGATGGGCTCCGGGCGGACCAGGCCGCTGCTCAGCAGCGGCGCCACCGCCAGCAGCGCCGCCGTGGGGTAGCAGCCCGGGTTGCCGGCGATGCGGGCGCGGCGGAGCCGGGCGCGATGGAGTTCGGGGAGGCCGTAGACCGCCTGCTCGAGCAGCCCCTCGGCGGTGTGCGGCACCGTGTACCATTGCTCATACACGTCCGGGCTGCGGAAGCGGAAGTCGGCCCCCAGGTCGATCACCTTTGCCCGCTCGCCCAACTGCGGGACGAGCCCCATGGCCATCCCGTTGGGGAGGCCGAGGAAGACCACGTCCGAATCGACCGCCACCCGCGCCGCATCCAGCGTCTCCGTCCGCGCGTCGAGGAAGCCGCGCACGTTGGGAAAGACCTCGGCGAAGGGTTCGCCCGCCCGCGTGTCGGCCACCAGGTGAGTCAGGCACACCTCCGGGTGTCCCAGGAGGAGGCGCACCACCTCCCCGCCCCCGTAACCCGATGCGCCGATGACACTGACGTTGATCACGCTGCCGCCTCCAGAGGGCGCGGGCCACGCCGGCCCTGTTCGGGAAATGAATCAATGTTACATGATGCTGAATATTCTTGCAAGAGCAGGTGCGGGCGTGGTCGAGAGGGGATGAGGAGGGGACGGCCGCTTCGGGAGGAAAAATGGAAGAGCGCCGTCGAACGCCCCGTCGCGGCGGTCTGCGCCGGCGGGCAACCCGAGGAGGCAGGTGTGAGCGATGCGACCGATCTGGTCAGGGACGCTGGCCTTTGGCCTCGTCACGATCCCGGTGAAACTCTACTCCGCCGTCGAGAGCAGCAGCGAGGTGAGTTTCCGCCTGCTCGACCGCGAGACCCTCACCCCGATCAAGGAGATCCGCGTCAACCCCGAAACCAAGGAGGAGATCCCCTGGGAGCGGATCGTGCGCGGCGTCGAGCACGCGAAGGAGAAATATGTGGCCCTCACCTCCGAAGAACTGAAGTCCCTCCCCCTCCCCACCGCCCACACCGTCGAACTGCTGGGGTTCGTGGACGCCGAGGAGATCAGCCCGCTGTACTTCGACAAGGCCTACTATCTGGGACCGGGCAAGGGCGGGGAGAAGGCGTATGAATTGCTGCGCCGCACGCTGGAGGAGGAAGGGAAGGTGGGACTGGGCAAGGTGGCGATCCGCACCCGCGAGCACCTGGCGGCGGTCCGCCCCACCGACGGGGCGCTGGTGATGCAGACCCTCTACTACGCCGATGAGGTGCGCGCCGCCGACGAGATCCCGGACCTGCCGAAGAACGTGCGCGTCCTCCCCGCCGAGCGGAAGATGGCGGAGCAGCTGATCGGCAGCATGGTCACGAGATTCGATCCGGCGGAATACAAGAGCGACTACCAGCAGGCGCTGCGCAAACTGATCAAGGCGAAGATGGCCGGGCGCACCCTGCCCGAACCGCAGGCGCCGCGCAAGGTGATCGACCTCCAGGAGGCGCTAAGGGCCAGCCTGGCCCGCATGCGTAGCGGGGCGAAACCGGCGCGCCGCCGGGCCGCCACCGGTTGACGGCTGCGATGCCTGCCCCAGCCTCGCGCCGGTCTGAACCCGTCGGCGGCCTAGCGTCCGACGAACCACCACACAGGGACGAGAACCGCGTCGTCCAAGAGGCGCCGTTCGGCTTCTTGAAACAGCCGGCTCTTCGTTTGCCTGTCTGAAACAGCACGCGCTCGTTCTATCAGGGCATCGATTTCCGGATTTCTGTACCCAAACCGGTTGAACTCTCCCTTGGAGTGGACCAGGGCCTCAAGAAACGTTCCCCGAGAGCACCCCACCGTATCCCAGCGAATTCCCCAGTACGACATCTTCACCACAGGGAGGGTGGCGATGCGGTCGAAGGCCCCATAATTCCCAAACTCTCGCAAAGTCACACGTAGGCCTACGGCCGACAGGTTGGCAGAGAGGATGTCGAGCTCTTGCCTTAGCACGTCCACCTGTGTCAAGAGTGACAGATACCAAAGTCCGAGTTCGCCCAGTTCGTCGGGCTTGTTGCCGCTTTGGGCAAGAAGGTCCCGCGCCGCCTGAGGACTGTACTGCAGGGTCCGGGGGACAGGATTGTGTCCCAGACAGCCGGGCGGCTCCACGCCCGTCGCCACGGCGTTGTTGCCCGCGGCAGCGATCCGGCCCCGGTCGATCGCGGCCGCCACTGCCCGGCGAGCCAGCACATCACTGAAGGGAGGAATCGTGGTGTTGAACCCGACGAACCAGACCAGGACGATCGCGGCCGGCTGGCCGGCGGCCGGTACCGTCAAGAGCAGAACTGCCAGCAGCATCGCGATCAACGTGCGACCGACAGCCAGAGGCCCCTGCGCTACCCATTTCACGGATCATCGCCCTCCTTCTCCCCGACGCATCCCCCCCACGGCGAGGACGCGAACGGCCTCACCCGATCCTCTTCGCTGCGCCGCCAGCGGCCGCCCCGGCCGGTCATCGCCGCGACCCCACCCCCACCATGACGACCCGGTCGCTCGACGACGGGCTATCGAGCACGATCGCAATGCCCAAGCTCGGCCAGGTCAGCGTCGGCGATCCGCTCGGAGTTTGGCCGGTCACATAGGCCGATCCGAATTCCACCTTGAACGTGTCCACCGACACGCCAACCGAGTTCCCCGCGCTCGTGCGCATCGAGGGGATGGAGGTGTTGATCCACGTCACGGCCCGGGCCCCGGCCGGGACGTACACCCAGACGGCTCCGGACAACTCGGGAAAGTCCCACCGGTAATAGGTCTCAGGCCCGCGGCTCGCTTCCGTGCCCGTCTGATCGTAGCGACGGCCCATCACGGCGATGACGTCGTCAAGCGACATCCCGAGCTTCACCGGCCCCACACCCTCACCGGGACTGAGCAGCCGGTCCGCGCGCAGGGCGGCCGCCCCGACGAGACTCGGTGATGGGGGCGCGGGAGCCGGAGTCGGAGGAATGGGAGAGGGCGATGGTGGGGCCGGGGTTGGAGTCGGGGGCGCGGGAGTCGGCGGAGGCGGTGGGGCGGCTTGCTGCGGGGATGGAGCCCCCGCCGGGACAGTCACTGACAGTAAGTCGTCGACAAAGCGCTCCCGAGTGTCGGGATCCTCCCAGACGACGCGGACCGCTCCCATCCCGGGCGCCCACCAAGCGGTCTCAAGGCTTCTCCAGGGCCGCGACTGCGTGCCCCGAACCTCGACGCCCTGCGTGATCTCCACAATCTTGATGGTGGGAGAAAACGCCCCCGCGGGCACCGTCACGACTTCATTGGCGGCCTCGATCCGCACGTCGACTGTGGCCTGGCGCCGGATCCCTTCCGCGATGTTCTCGGCGCGCCAGCGATAGCGCCAGGACCAGCCGACCACCGGAGGAAACGACCAGGTGAGGGCCCCGTCGTAGGTGGTACTCCACGACCCTCCCACACTGCTGAGAGCATACAGACCGTCTGCGTCGAGGTAGTTTCTCCCTTCGACACCATCGCTCGTGCGCACTATGTAGATGAGAGCGCCGACAAAGGCCTGCACCTGCGTGACTTCGCTGCTCACTTCGCGAACGGATGGGCGGCCGCCGGTCGTCCCGGGCTCGTACGCTCGTCGCCAGAGCCTTCTCCGTCCCACCGTCACCGGAGGGACGTACTCGAGACCGCTGATCTTGAATTCCCTATGGCGGGCGCCGCCCGGGCGGGACGATGCAGTGGCCATGGGGCGAACGCTGTTGATGGCCGTCACACCACCAATCTTCCTCATCGGCCCCGTCACGAAGGTCGCCAGGCCGACGACACGGCCCGCCCGATCCACGACCGGCCCACCGCTATTGCCCGGTTCGATGGCGGCATCCGTCTGAATCCATCCGGGCCGCAGCGCGCTAACGATCCCCCGCGTCACCGTCACCTCCTCCGTGCTCACCAGGCCCGGAAAGCCTAGGACCAAGAGCTCCTGCCCCTGGCGCAGGGTATCTGAATTCCCCAGGGCCAAGGTGGGGAGGCCAGCGGCGTTGATCTTGAGCACCGCGGCATCTGTCGTCGTCTCGAGTCGGGCGCCGGCATACTCCACTCGCCGGATATAGTCGACTACGGTTGCAGGAAACGACCGCCTGTCGGGAAGCGTCACCGTAATCTCGATGGCCCCCTCCACGACATGGTGATTCGTCAGAACGTACCCCGACGGATCGAAAATGAAACCCGATCCGTGACCCCCGCCCCCCAGCACATGCTTGGTCGAAACCACCACGACGGCTGGCTTGATGCGGGCAATGAGATCCTCCAGCTGCGCGTGACCGGGCGGAGCGGGGGCAAGCAGGAGCGTCAGCGTGAGCCCGCAGACGAGGGCGACGGCCAGAGCGGGACGGGGCTTTCGCATGATCCACTATGACCTGCCCCGACACTGTTGCTTCTAGTCCCGATTCCCGACCTGGCGGCAGCCGGGAATGGCGCCGCACTTCCGACTCAGGAACGCAACGTCAGTTCATACAACACCATCGCCGCGGCCACCAGCCCGGCGGTCTCCGTGCGCAGGGTCAGCGGTCCCAGCGAGACGGGGTGCGCCCCGCGGGCGCGGGCCGCCTCCACCTCCTCCGGCGCCCATCCGCCCTCCGGGCCGATCAGGATGGCGACGGCCGGCGCACGCCGCTGTGCGGCCAGCACAGAGCCGATGAGGCGCGTCCGCTCACCCTCCCAGGGCATCAGGACGAGCGCATCGGTCAGCAGCGGCCACACCTCCTCCAGCGGGCGCGGCGCTTCCACGGCGGGAACCGTGCTGCGCCCGCTCTGCGCCGCGGCGGCGGTGGCGATGCGACGCCATCGCTCGACCCGCCCGGCGGCGGGCCGGCCCACGGCACGGCGGGTGAGGACGGGGAGGAAGGCGTCAATGCCCAGTTCGGCGCCCATCCGCACGATCGCGTCCATCTTTGTGCCTTTGGGCACCGCCTGCACCAGGATCAGACGGAGGGACGAGCGATGTCCAGTCCGTTGCTCCACGATCTTTCCTTCCACCGCCCCGCCGCCGACCGCGGTGAGTTCCACCAGATAGTCCGCTCCAAGTCCGTCGAAGAGGACAATCCGCTCCCCCGGGCGCATGCGCAAGACGTCCGCGACATGATGCGCCTGCGGCGCTGGAAGGGTCACTCGGTCGCCTTGGAGCGACTCCGGCGGGATGGGGAGGCGGTGCATTCAGGACGCACGGGCGACCAGGGCCCGCCACTCCTCCGCGGCGCGCTCTTCGGCGACGAAGAGTCCGGCGCGTTCAAAGGCATCACGGACGCGCCCGGCGGCGGGTTCGACGATGCCGGAGGCGACGACTGCACCGCCCGGACGCAGCCGGGAGGGAATGGTGCGAGCCATCTCCTCCAGGATGTCTGCGGTGAGGTTGGCCACCACGAGATCCACGGGCGACACGACCGGGTCGAGGAAGTGGCCGGCCGTCACCGTCACGCGGTCCGCCACGCCGTTCTGTGCGACGTTGGCGGCGGCCACCCGCACCGCCACGGGATCGTGATCCACCGCCGTCACCCGCGCGGCGCCGAGTTTCGCCGCGGCGATGGCCAGGATGCCGGAGCCCGTCCCGATATCAGCGACCGTCCCGCCGGGCCGCAGCCGTTCCTCCAGCAACACCAGGCATAACCGCGTAGAGGCGTGCAGGCCGCTGCCGAAGGCCATCCCCGGATCCAGGCGGATCACGACCTCACCAGGCCGCCCATCCGGCTCCTCCCACGCAGGAACGATCAGAACCCGCCGGCCGACGCGAAATGGCCGGAAGTGGGTCTTCCACGCCGAGGCCCAGGCCTCTTCCGCCACCTCTTCGGTCGTGAGCACCGGCGCCGCCTCGCCCAGACCGAACCCCGGGAGGGTGGCCAGGCGCGCGCGGAGCGCCTCCAGCACGCCGTCGGGCGCGACCGCCAGGGGAAGATAGGCGCGGAGGCGCACCGTACCTCCGCGCCCGTCCTCCTCGATCACGCCCCCCGTGCCTGCCTCGTGCAGCAGAGCGGCCGCCGCCTCCACGGCGTCGGGGGAGACGGTCAGGGTGAGGACGAGGTAGCGCGGGACTACTGGAGCAGATCCTTCATCTTCTTCCACAACGACCTCCGCTGCGGCCGCACCTTCTCGCCGCGCAGGTCGGCGAGGGCCAGGAGGGTCTGGCGCTGCGGGGGCGTCAGGTCGGTGGGAATCACCACCCGCAGCCGCACGTAGAGGTCCCCCTTCCCTCCCCGCAGGTCCGGCATCCCCCGGTCCCGCAGACGCAGCCGCGCGCCGGGCTGGGTGCCCGGAGGGATGGCGACCGGGATGGCGCCGTCCAGCCCCGGCACCGAGATCTCGTCGCCGAGGGCCGCCTGGAGCATGGTGAGCGGCACCTCGGTGAAGAGATCCGATCCTTCCCGCGTGAAGGTCGGATGCGGTGCGACGCGGATCACGACGTACAGATCCCCGCGGCCGCCGCCGCGGACCCCTCCCTCTCCCTCGGCGGGCAGCCGGAGCCGGGTGCCGTCATCGACCCCCGGCGGCACCTTCACCGTCAGTTCGCGGGTCGTCTCGCGCCGGCCGGTCCCCTCGCACTCGGGGCAGGGATGGCGGAGGATGGTCCCCCGCCCCCCGCATTCCCGGCAGGTGACGACCTGCGTGAAGTGGCCGAAGACGGTCTGCTGGGCGTAGCGCAGTTCGCCGGCGCCCCGGCAGGTGGGACAGGTCTCCGGGCTGCCGCCGCGCTCCCGCCCCGTGCCGAAGCAGACCGGGCAGGTCTCCAGACGCGGCAGGGTGATCGTCCGCTCCACCCCGGTCGCCGCCTCTTCCAGGGAGATCGCCAGGTCGAAGCGCAGGTCGGCTCCGCCGACCGCCTCGGCGCCGCGCGCCCGCGCCGCGCGTCCCCGCCGGCCGAAGAAGACCTCGAAGAGATCGTCGAAGGGGCTGAAGATGTCGCCGAAGCCCTGGGCGGGCATCTCGCCGACCTGGCCGAAGCGATCGTATTGCGAGCGCCGGTCCGGATCGCCCAGCACGTAGTAGGCCTCATTGATCTCTTTGAAGCGTTCGTCCGCCTGCGGGTCGTCCTTGCGTACGTCGGGGTGGAACTCGCGGGCGAGGCGGCGGTAGGCCGCCTTGACCTCGTTCTGCGTGGCGCCCTGTCCGATGCCGAGGATCGCGTAGTAGTCCTTGGCCATGTCCGAATGGCGGCGCGGCGCTCCGGGCGGCGGTGGCGCCGGCGCCTAGGCGCTCAAGTGCGTGAGGGCCTCGCTGAGGTTTTGAGCCAGGAAGCGCACCACGGGCAACGCCCGCTCATAGGGCATGCGCCGCGGTCCCAGGATGGCCAGCGTGCCCATCGTCCGTCCCCCCACGCTGTAGCTGGCGGCGACCAGGCTGCACTCGTGCATCGCCGCGGAGGGAAACTCGCTGCCGATGGTCACCCAGGCGGTGCGTCCGGGGAGCGGCCGCAGGAGTTCGGCCAGCGCATCGGCCCGGTCCAGCGTGGAGAGGACGGGGGAGATGATCTCCAGGTGCCGGAACTCCGGCTGGGCCAGCAGGTGGCTGGTACCCTCGACGACGATCCGGCCCGCCGCCGCCCGCCGCAGTTCGCGCTCGATCCACCGGCGCAGATACTCGAAGAGACGGTGCGAGTATGCCGCTTCGCCGACGACCGCCTCCAGCCGCTCGCGCGTGATCTCCGCCAGGGTCAACCCCTCCAGGCCTCCGCTGATCCACCGGGCGAGGCGGTCGAGGGTGTCCGGGGCCACCGGCTCCGGCAGCTCCACGGGTTGTCCCTCGAACACGCCGGTGTCGGTCACGATCAGCCCCTGCACGCGGCGCGCGTCCCGCGGGATGAAGTGGAGGTGGCGGAAGACCTGCTCCTGCGGGCGCACCGTGGAGACGACAGAGGGGTAGTGCACCTCCTCGGCCAGCGCCCGCGCGGCGCCCTGGATGAGACGCTCCGCCTCCTCGGCGAGAGAGTGGATCTGCCGGCGCAGCCGCTGCCGCTCCTCCGCCGTCAGGCGCTCCTCGTCCAGCAGGCTGTCTACATAGAAACGATAGGCCCGGTCGGTGGGGACGCGCCCGGCGGAGGTGTGCGGCTGGGCGAGGAACCCCATCTCCTCCAACACCGCCATCTCGTGCCGGATGGTGGCGGAACTCACCCCCAGGCCGGCACGGCGCAGCACCGCCTCGGAAGCCACCGGCTCCGCCGAATAGATGTACTCCTGGATGATCGTGGCCAGGATGCGCCCCTTGCGCGCGTCCAGCATGCGGCCCTCCGTCAACCCCACCCCAACCGATTCCTCGGGCGGCGCATTAGCACTCGCCGCATCCGACTGCTAATTCGGGTTCAGCCTATCACCGCCCAACGCGCAGTGTCAAACCGCGCCCGGCGGCAGCCGGCGCAGGAGCAGATCGCGCACGGCGCGGACTTCTTCCACCCCCAGAAGCCACGCGGCGGCGAGGAAGATGGCCACCCCCAGGCTCCCCGCCCCCGTCAGGAGGAGCGCCGTGTCGACAGCCTCGCCGCCCAGCCGCCCCCCCGCCCATGCCGAGACCGCCGCGGCCGCCCCCCCGGCCAGCGCCGCCGCCGCGGC
>JACQGZ010000199.1 GCA_016199305.1 Armatimonadota bacterium
ACATCGTGGGGTGGATGCCGCGCGTGAAGGGGTACTCCCCCGGGCGGCCGAGGTCGCGCGCCTCGTCCAGGTCCGCGAGGTCCTCGGGCCCGTAGAGAGGGCGGATCTCCACGTCGGAGATGGTCGAGAAGCGCGCGCGGCGCTCTCCGCTGCGGCGGTCTCGTCCGTTCGATCGCCGCTCGCTCATCAGCCCACCGCCTTCCGCCGCTTCACCGCCTCCGTCAGCCGCGGCAGGATCTCGAAGAGGTCGCCCACCACTCCCAGGTCGGCGAGCTGAAAGATGGGCGCGTTGGGATCCTTGTTGATGGCGACGATGAACTTCGACCCCGACATCCCCGCCAGGTGCTGCGGCGCCCCGGAGATGCCGCAGGCGATGTAGACCTGCGGGGAGACGGTCTTGCCGGTCTGCCCGATCTCATAGTCGTGCGGCACCCACCCCGAGTCCACCGGCGGGCGGGAGGAGCCCACCGCGGCGCCGAGTGCCCGGGCCAGGGCGTCCAACAGCGGAAAGTTCTCCGGCCCGCGCAGCCCCCGCCCGCCGGAGACGATGACCTCCGCCTCCGTCAGCGGGACGGTCTCCCGCTCGATGGCGCGGGTCTCCACCACGCGGGTGCGGATGCGTATCTCCGCCGGGAGGGCCGCGGATCGCACCTCGGCGGTCCGCTCGGTCTCGGCGGGCACGGGAAAGACCGCCGGCAGGGCCACGGCGATCCACATCTGCCCGGGGCCCAGCCGGACGGTGCCGATGGCCTTGCGCGTGTACATCGGGCGCGTCGCCACCAGCGCGCCGTCGGCGACGTCCAGGCTCTGACAGTCGGTGACGACGGCCGCGCCCAGCCGCGCAGCCAGGCGGGGAGCCAGATCGCGCCCCTGGGCCGTCGAGCCGATCAGCAGGAGCGCCGGGGGTCCCTCGGCCGCCAGATGGGCCAGGGCCGCGGCGTAGCCCTCGGTCGTGTAGTGGGCCAGGCGCGCGTCGTCGACGAGAATGACCTCATCGGCGCCGCGCCGGCCGAGGGTGCGGGCCGGATCGGGGACCCCGGCCCCCAACAGCACCGCGACCACGCGTCCCCCTCCGGCGAGGGCCCGCGCCTTGCCCAGCAGTTCCGAGGTGATCTTGCGGACGGCGCCGCCCTCGTGCGCCACGAGCACCCAGACCTCAGACAGCCCGGCGCCCGCCGCCATCACAGCACCTTGGCCCGCTCGCTGAGGAAGGTGATGATCGCCTCCACGGCGGCCTCCGGCTCCGCCCCGTTCACCTGGACGCCCGCGGTGCGCCCGGGGGGCGAAGTGAGGCGCTCCAGCACCGCCCCCGGGCTGCCGACCTCCTCCGGCGACAGGCCGAGCGCCGCCAGGTCCATCACCGCGATCTCCTTGCGCTTGGCCTTCATGATCCCCGGCAGAGAGGGGTAGCGCGGCTCGTTGAGGCTGCGCTCCACGGTGAAGAGCGCCGGGAGAGGGACCTCCAGCACCTCGACCGCGCCCTCCAGTTCCCGGTGGACCGTGGCGCGGGCCCTGTTCGGGTCGACCTCGAGTCTGGCGATCGCCGTCGCCTGCGGCAGGTCGAGGACCTCGGCCAGGGCGGGGCCGACGACCGCGGCGTTGTCGTCGGTGCTGAGTTTTCCGCAGATCACCACGTCCGGCGTCCGCGGCGTGATGAAGGCCGCCAGGGCCCGGGCCACCTGCAGGTGATCGGCGCCGTCGAGCTGCGGGTCGCGGAGCAGCGCCGCCTCATCGGCGCCCATGGCCAGCGCCTGGCGCAGCGCCTCGCGGGCGCGCTCCGGCCCGACCGCCACCGCCGTGACCGTGCCGCCGAACTGCTCGCGCAGGCGTAACGCCGCCTCGGTGGCGTGCTCGTCGTAGTAGTTCATCACCAAGTTGAGGCCGGTCTCGTCAATCCCGGTCCCATCGGGGCGAATGCGGATCGGGGCCTCGGTGTCGGGCACCTGTTTGAGACAGACGATGATGTTCATGGCCGGGCGGTCCCTTTCGATCCTAGCACGTCCCGCGAGATGACGAGCCGGAGGATCTCGGAGGTCCCTTCGTAGATCTCGGTGATCTTGGCGTCCCGGAAGTAGCGTTCCAGCGGATAATCCTGGATGTAGCCGTAGCCGCCGAAGAGCTGTACCGCCCGATGCGTCGCCCACATCGCGGTCTCGGAGGCGATCAGCTTGGCCACCGCGGCCTCCCGCGTGCACCGCTCTCCTCGATCGCGCAGCCAGGCCGCCCGGTAGGCGAGGAGGCGCGCCGCGTCGGTGCGCGTGGCCATGTCCGCGAGCGCCCACTGCGTGGCCTGAAAGTCCCGGAGCGCCCGCCCGAAGAGACGCCGCTGGGAAACGTAGGCGGTCGCCTCTTCCAGCGCGGCCCGCGCCAGGCCGATCGCCTGCGCCGCGATGCCGATGCGTCCCCCGTCGAGGGTGGCCAGCGCGATCTTCCCCCCCTCCCCTCGCCTGCCCAGCAGGTTTTCGGCGGGCACCCGGCAGTCGTCCAGCAGGATCTCCGCCGTGGAGGAGCAGCGGATACCGAGCTTGTGCTCCACCTTCCCCACCTGGATACCCGGAAAGGATTTCTCCACCAGGAAGGCCGAGAGGCCCCGCGCCCCGGGGACGTCCTCGCTGCGGGCGTAGACGATGCAGAGATCAGCCTCCACCCCGTTGGTGACGAACAGTTTCCGGCCGGTGATGACCCACTCCCCGCCGCGGAGCCCCGCCCGCGTCTCCAGGGCCATCGCATCGGAGCCGGCGGAGGACTCAGTCAGGCAGTAGCACCCCAGCGATCGCCCCTCCGTCAGCGGGGGCAGGTAGCGCCGCTTCTGTTCCTCGGTGCCGAAGCGGAGGATCGGGTCGGCGACCAGCGAGTTGTTGACGCTGACGATCACCTGCACGCCGGCGGAGGCCCGCGCGAGCTCCTCCTGCACGATGACGTTGGCCACCCCGTCCATCCCCGCGCCCCCGTACTGCTCCGGGATCATCAGGCCCATCAGGCCGAGGGCGGCGGCGCGGGCGATCAACTCGGCGGGATAGCGCGCCTCCCGATCCAGGCGGGCCGCGGCGGGGGCGATCTCCCGGGCCGCGAACTCCCGCACGGTGGCCTGCAAGAGACGGTGCTCTTCGCTCAGCTCAAGGTTCATGTCAGGCCATCACCATGATCTCAACGCCGATCTGAACCTTTGCCCAGGCACGATCTGCGGTAAGAGCAGGGCGTCGTAAGTGAAGGGCAAGTGCAAGGCAGGCGCGATCACCGAATGAAAGCCCAAGGCTTTTCGTGAGGGGTCTGAGGAGGCCGGCTTCAAAAGCCAGATGGGCATCGAAGGGGATGACATCGATTCCCAAAGGGCCAACCGTTGCACGGATGTCGCTTTCGCGCATCCCCCCCTCAGCCAGTTTTGCTACAACTTCCGAAAGGTTGACCGCACTGACAACGCTTTCACGAATATCGCCTATCTGACCGCCCCAGCGCTGAGCCCGTATTTCCCCAGTCAGGATCGCCAGGAGGGCCGAGGCGTCAAGCACCATGGTTATTCCCGACGCGCCTCTTGGCGCCGCTCGGCGATAAGTTCGTCGACGAGGGAATGACCTGCCGGAACATAGCGACGGACGAGAGCCTGCGCTCGCTTCAAGACCCGGTCAGAGGGAATAACATGCAGCTCATCCTCTCCCAGCCAGAGGGTCACCTCATCCCCTTCCTTGAGACCAAGGGCCTCGCGGTATGCAGCTGGGATCACTAGCCTTCCCGCCTGCCCAACCGTCGTTCGTTCGAACTCGGGGACGGACGGTTCAACCTGGGCTTTGCCTGACCTCGTCTCGCGAAGGTACTTGCGGGCCTCGCGCGCGTACCAGTGCAGGTCGTCTCGGAGCGTGGTGTCGCTGAGCTCGTACTCACCCTCCATCCCAGCCTCGAGGCATGCCTCGCGCAGGGCGACGACGGCTTTCGCCTCGTCCATCTTCCCCTGCACGAAATGATCCACGATTTTCTTGCCGCTTCCCTTGGTCCAGAAACCCCTAGGCTTGCGCTCCATCTCCTTTCCTCCTCTCGTGAACGTGCTCCTGCCATTACTTCATAAAGCTTACCCATATATCACTAAATATGTCAACACGGTATTAACGCCTGAGGGAGAGCGGGTCTTCTCTGTGGGGAGGTAGTGCCATAACCTGCACAGAAGGACTGTTTTCGCGCTCAATGAAACCCTCCGTA
>JACQGZ010000201.1 GCA_016199305.1 Armatimonadota bacterium
AGGACGTCCGCGAGGCTGTGCTGCCATTCATACGTGGGGGCAGAGACCGCGGCGTCCGGCTCGGCATAACTGCCGCCGGGCTCGTACCGGACCGGCTCGGGCGCATGAAAGTACCCCAGCGTCACCTCGAGGGAGCGCGTGTCGCGCTCATTGGCAAACACGTTGGCGAACGGATGATCTTCAAACAGGTAGAACAGGCCGCCGGGCGGGACAAACCTGGCGATGACGGTGGCCCATCCTACGAGGTCCGGCAGCCAGCACAGCACGCCGCCCGAGGTGAAGACGATGTCGAACGGGCTGGTGAGGTGCTGCGGCAGGTCGTAGATGTCGCAGCAGACAAAAGCGGCCGGGATGGCCAGGTCGGTGCTGAGCGTTCGGGCAAGATCGATCGCCCTGTCGGAGAAGTCCACTCCGGTCACCCGCGCGCCTAGCCGCGCCCAGGACAGGGTGTCCAGCCCGAAGTGACACTGCAGGTGCAGGAGCGACTTCCCCGAGACGTCGCCGACCTCTTCACGTTCGATGGCGTTGAGTGTGGATTTCCCGGATTTGAACCCTTCTAGATCGTAAAACGCCGAGCGGGCGTGAATCGGGACGAGTTCGTTCCAGCGCGCCTGGTTGGCCTCGATGTAGCGGCGCATCAGGCTTCGGCTTCGGACCCCTCGTCGACGGCCAACGTGGCCAGGTAGGCCCGCGCGGCCCGCACCGCCCGGGCGCGGTGGCTGATACGGTTCTTGATCTCCGGCCCCAGTTCGGCCATCGTCCGGCCGTGCTCGGTCACGAGGAAGATGGGATCGTAGCCGAAGCCGTGCTCGCCCGCAGGAATGTCGGCGATCCGCCCCTCCACCACCCCCTCAAAGGTGCGCACCGTGGCGTCCCGGTGGGCGATTGCCACGATCGCCCGGAACCGCGCCATGCGGGCGGAGGGCGGCACCCCGCGCAGGCGGGCCAGCACCGCGGCGTTGCGGTCGGCGTCGGTCGCCTCCTCCCCCAGCCAGCGGCTGGAGTGCACGCCGGGAGCGCCGTCCAGCGCGTCGACCTCGAGACCCGAATCGTCGGCCAGCGCCACCAGGCCGGTCGCCCGCGCCACGGCCAGCGCCTTGCCGGTGGCGTTCTCGGCGTAGGTGGCGCCGTCCTCAGAGAGCGGCGGAACCTGAGGGAAGTCGAGCAGCGACTTCAGGTCGATGGGCAGGTCGGCGAGCAGGCGGGCCAGTTCGCGCACCTTGCCTGGATTGCGGGTCGCCAGCACGACGACCAGCGGCGGAATGGGAGCCATCGGAGGCGGTGACGTCTGTCGGCGCGCTCAGCGCGGGATGGCGGCCAGGACCTCGGCCAGGGCGCCCTTCTGCTGGCCGATGAGCGCCTTGATGCCCCTCTCCGCCAGCGCCAGGAGCGTCAGCATCTCCTGGCGGGTGAAGGGGAGCCCTTCCGCCGTCCCCTGGATCTCAACGAGGCGGCCGGATTCCGTCATCACCAGATTCATGTCCACGCGGGCGCGGGAGTCTTCCTTGAAGTCGAGATCGAGGACCAATTCGTCGTCCACGATGCCCACGCTGGTCGCGGCGAGAAACTCGCGCAGCGGCCACCAGGCCAGCGCGCCCGTGCGCCGCAGCAGATGAAGGGCGTCCACCAGGGCGACGAACGCGCCCGTGATGGCGGCGGTGCGGGTGCCACCGTCGGCCTGGAGCACGTCGCAGTCGATCCAAATGCTGCGCTCACCCAGTTTCTGCAGGTCCACCGCCGCCCGCAGCGACCGGCCGATGAGCCGCTGGATCTCCTGGGTACGGCCCGCCGGCCGCCCCGTCTCCCGCGCGGTGCGTTCAACCGTCGCCCGCGGCAGCATCCCGTACTCGGCAGTGATCCATCCCTGGCCCCCGCCGCGCAGCCAGTGCGGCACCCGCTCCTCCACTGTGGCCGTGCAGACGACGCGGGTGGCGCCGAGTGCGATCAGCACCGATCCCTCGGCGTGGGGGATGAAGTTGCGGGTGATGACGACCGGCCGCAGCTCGTCGGGGCGGCGGCCGTCCGGGCGGGGCATGCGCGTTTCCCTCGGCGGTGGCGCTCAGATGTCGTGCGCGTCCAGTTCCCGCGCGATCAACACCTGGCCGCCGAACTCCTTCGCCGCGGCCGCCGTGGCCTCCTCGGCGTAATCGCCGGCCGGGGTGAAGAAGTGGGTGAGCAGCAGCCGCCGCGCGTCCGCGCGTGCCGCTATCTGCCCGGCCTGTCCGGCGGAGAGGTGACCCATCGCCTCCGCCCGCGCCTCCTCCCCCGGCGGCAGCGTGTTCTCACACAGGAAGAGGTCGGCACCCTCTGCCAGCCCGGCGACGGTCGCCGAGGGCCCGGTATCGGCAGAGTAGGTGATGGCGCGTCCCTCCGCTTCCACCCGGACGGCGAAGCAGAGGAGCGAATGCGCCGTCGCCCCGAAGCGCAGGACGAAGGGGCCGAGGCGAGCCGCGGTGCCCCCGGCGATCGGAAAGAACTGAAAGCGCGCGCGGAAGGCAGCCCGGGCGTCTTCGTCCATCCAGGCCGGCAGCGCTTCGAAGGCGCCCGGCGGGCCGAAGAGGCGCAGCGGGGGCGCCACCTCCGGGAAACGGCCGAACTCGAGCGCCTGCTTCAGGGCAAAGAGGTCGAGGACGTGGTCGGGATGCAGATGGGTGACGACGACCGCGTTGAGCGCGAAGACGGAGGCGACGTGTTGCAGGTTCGCCAGGACACCGGGACCGCAGTCCATCAGGAGACTCTGGCCGCCGGCTTCCACGAGGTAGCCGGGGCAGGCTCCGGCTGCGGGAGGGTACGGGCTCCACCGGCCGAGCACGGTCAGACGCATGGCGGCCGCCTACAGCCCGGCCGGGATAGGATAGATCGCCAGGAAGCGGGTGATGCCGCGGGCCACGGCCGCGGCGATGCGTTCGCGGAACGCCTCCTCACGCAGCCGCGCCTCTTCCTGGGGGTGGGAGATAAAAGCCACCTCCACCAGCACCGTCGGCATGGTGGCGTTGTCGCGCAGGACCAGGAAGTTCGCGGTCTTGATGCCCCGGCTGGGCAGCGCCAGCGTGCGGGTCAACTCATCCTGGATCATCTGGGCCAGCGACAGGCTCAACGGCGTGAGGTAATAGGTCTCCGCGCCGTTGACGGCGGTGCGTGTGCTGGCGTTGGCGTGGAGGCTGACGAAGACGGTCCCGCCGCGCTCCCGCCCGATGCGCGGCCGGTCCGCCAGTTCGATGAAGAGGTCGCTCTCCCGGGTCATGATCACGCGGATGCCGTCCTCCACCAGGAGGCGGCGCACGCGCAGGCCGATGTCGAGGGTGACGTGCTTCTCCATCAGCCCGGTGGGCCCGATCGCGCCCGGATCCTTTCCCCCGTGCCCCGGGTCGATGACGACGGCGTGCCCGCGCAGCGGGGCGTCGGTGACCGCGATCACCAGCACGCTGCCGCCGTCGTCGGCGGTGATGGTGTAGGCGGCCTTGCGCTTGAGGGTGACCACCACGCGGGCGATGTCGGGATCGGCCTGAAACTGCGCGGCCCGCACGTTCTCGACCACCGCGCTGTTGACCGGGATCTCCTGCTTCACCGGGATGAAGACGGCGTCCATGACGTCCACGACTAAGCGGTCGGGATCGACCAGTTCCCGCACCACGTACTGCATCGTGGCGGTCCCATCCACGAGCACCCGGGTGGTGCCGGTGGTCTGCTCGACCCGCACCTGCATGATCTTCAGCGACTCGGCGCTCGGGGGCGCGGCTCCCGGCGGCGGCGGAGTGGGCAGCGCGCCAGGATCGCCGGCCGGAGGAGGCGGCGGGCCGGCCTGGGCGACGGACGTCGGAGCACGCGCGGCCTGCCCGCGGGGCCGCACCTCCATCGTCAGGTCGAAGGAGGTGGCGGAGTCGGCCACCCGCACGTCGACGGGCTGGGCCAGGTCGAGGACGATGCGCGTGATCGCCGGCTTCGTCTGGAACTGGGCGATCCGCACCCGCGCGACGCCGGCCTCGTTGATCGGCATCTCCTGATCGGGCAGACGGAAGACGGCATCGCGCAGATCGATGACCACCCGCTCGGGGTTAGTCAGATGGCGCGTCTCGGCCTGCACGGGCCCGCTGGCGCGGGCGATCAGGCGCAGGGTCCCGGCGGCCCGCTGCACCGCGACCGCGCCGACGATGGAGCTGACGCGCAGGATCGCCTCCTCCTCTTCATACCGCACCCAGGCGCCCAATAGCCCGAAGATCGCCTGGGCCGGCACGAAGGGGATGTCCCGCAGCACCACGGGGGCGATCGGGAGAAGGCGCGGCTCCGTCCCCACGATGGCGTACGGATCATTGATGCGCAGGCGGATGAGGATGCGGGTGCGGTTGCTGATCAGGATGGCCTTCTCATCGGGCAGCCAGACGGCGGAAGAGCCGAACGGTTCGAAGACCCCGGGCAGGGGCACCATCAGCACGCCGCCGTGGAGGATGGGGCGCGCGGCGAGAGCGACGTCCTGGCCGTTGACGATGACGCGGGCGGGCGATGATTGTCCGGTTGCGCTACGACTCGGCGGCGCCAGCAACAGCGCCACCGTCAGGAGCAGCGCTCCTGCAAGCTTCATCCAACACCCGATTGTGTCCCTGCGCCCTTTCCCGCGACCGGCGACATTCGCGTCGGGGGGAGGCGAATCCTGCCGGGGAATTGGGTCACCCGCAAGAGACATGCCCCGATGGGGCCGCGGGATAGACCCCGCAGGGGCCGGCGGGGCGTCGCTCCTGCCAGGAGGTACGCCGCGGCGCCCGAAACCACAGGGCGGAGGTGACCCTCAGGTGACGCTGCTCAAATGGATCATCGGACTCGCGGCCTGCTTTCTGTGGATGGGCTGGGCGGGCGCCTTCCGCCTCGGCGGACGCGACGAGCGCGGCCCCATCCTGCGTCCGGTGGGCCTGCTGCTCGGCCTGCTTGTATACCAACCTCCGCACCGTGAGCATCACCGACTTCGACTTCAGCGACGAGTTCACAAAGGCGATCGAGGCGCTGCGGGTGCAGCGCAGCAGGTCACCGCCAAACTGGTCCAGCTGCGGCGCACTGCCCTCCGTGCGGAGCCCCCACACGCCCCCGCAGGGTGACGGTGTTCTGCGCGGTGCAAGCGTTCCACTCATGGTGCAGGCGAGATCGGGGCGGGCGAAGAAACTCTCAAGGGCAGACAGCGTGAGTGTGGCGGGAGGGTACTCGTGATTCTGCGGGTCGTCGTCTTTGGCGCCGGCGCGGTGCTGATGGGTCTGGAGATCGTGGGCAGCCGGATTCTGGCGCCGTACTTTGGTTCGTCGGTCTACGTCTGGGGCAGCCTGATCAGCATCTTCCTGGCCGCCCTCAGCGCGGGGTACTACAGCGGCGGCGTGCTGGCCGACCGGCGGCCGAGCACGGGGGTGCTCGCGTTTGCGCTGTCGCTGGCGGGAGTGCTCATCCTGTTGCTGCCCCTGATCTCGCGCCCCGTGCTGGAGGCCTTTGCCGCCTGGGACCTGGGCCCGCGCCTCAACCCGCTGCTGGCCTCCGTCGTGCTGTTCGTCGCGCCCTCCCTGCTGCTGGGCATGACCTCCCCCTTCGCGGTGAAGCTGGCGGCGACCGATCTGGCCACGGTCGGCAACGTCGCCGGGCTGCTCTATGCGATCTCCACGGCCGGCAGCATCGTCGGGACGCTGCTCACGGCGTTCCTCCTCATTCCTACCTTCGGCGTGCGGACGATCTTGTATCTGCTCGGCGGGGCGCTGGTCGGATTCTCGGCGCTGCTGGGAGTTCGCGTGCGCGCGGCACGACCCGCGCGGGCGGCGCTGACCGGACTCCTCGTCCTGACGATTCTGGCCGCTCCCGCACAGACGGCGCCGTCGGAGCCGAAGGTCCTCTACGAGAAAGACAGCATCTACCACCGCATTCTGGTCGTCGATGACGGCGGCGCCCGCTACCTGCGCTTTGACCGGTCCTTCCAGGGGGGCATGTACCTCAGCAACTCCTACGAGAGCCCGTTCAAGTACACCGACTACATCCACGTCGCCTGGGTCTTTCACCCCCAGATCAAACGGGTGCTGGTGATCGGACTGGGCGCGGGCTCGATCCCCAAGCGCTTCTGGCGGGACTATCCCGAGGTGACCATCGACGTCGTCGAACTCGATCCGGCGGTCGTGGACGTCGCCAAGCGCTTCTTCGAGGTGAAGGAGGATGCGCGGCTGCGCATCACCGTGCAGGACGGCCGGCTCTTTCTGCGGCGCAGCGAGGCCCGCTACGACCTGATCGTGATGGACGCCTACTTCGCGGAGGGGATCCCCTTCCACCTGGCCACGAGGGAGTTCTTCGAACTGGCACGGGCGCATCTCACCCCGGGAGGGTTGATCGCGGCGAACATCGTGGGGGCCCTCGACGGTCGCGAGAGCAAGTTGTTCCGCGCCCTCTACCGGACCTACGGGCAGGTCTTCCCCGGCCTCTACGCCTTCCCGGTGGCCTTTCTGCCTGACCGCGAGGCCAGCGGCGTGCGCACGATTATCCTCGTGGCGGCGCCGAAGGCGGGGATGACCCGCGCCCAGGTCGTGGAGGCGGGCGTGAAGCTGAAGCGGACGAAGAAGGTGACCTTCCCGCTCTACGACCGGTTCGTCGCGGACCTCTACGACCGGCCGGTCCCGACCTCCGACGTCCCCATCCTCACCGACGACTACGCTCCGGTGGACATCCTGCCGGTCTACGGCTGGGAACCGGAGCGCCGCTAGGGCCCCATGTCCCAGCCCGCCGTCGAGACGCGGAGTCTGGCCCGGCGTTTCGGCACGACCCGCGCCCTCCGTGATCTCTCCCTGACCGTCCCCGCCGGCTCGGCGCTCCTGGTCGTCGGGCCCAATGGCGCGGGCAAGACAACGCTGCTGCGCCTCCTCGCCACCGCGCTGCGGCCGACCGCGGGAGGAGGCACCGTCTTCGGATGTGACCTGGTGCGGGAGGCGGAGGCGGTGCGGCGCGCCACCGTCCTGGTCGGCGCCGGCGGCGGGATGTACGGGGCGCTGAGCGGCGAGGAAAACCTGGCCTTCGCCGCCGCGATGAGCGGCGCCCCTGTGGGGAGCGCTCTGGAGACGGCCGCGCTGCTCGCGCGCGTGGGCCTCGCCCGCGTCGCCCGCCAGCCGGTGCGCACCTACAGCCAGGGCATGAGACGGCGCCTGGCTCTGGCGCGGGCCTGGCTGCTGCGTCCGCGCCTGCTGCTGCTCGATGATCCCTTCGGCGGGCTGGATGCCGAGGGGACGGCTCTGGTGGACGCCCTGGTCGCCGAGGTGCGGGCCGCCGGAGGCGCCGCCGTGCTCGCCACGCACGAGTGGGAGCGCGGCCTGCCTCTGGCCGACCGGGTCATCGCCCTCGCGGACGGGCGGCAGGCGGAGGCGGCCGACGCGCAGGGCGTTTCGACGTCGAGACTGCGCGCCCTGGTCGGAGGCCGGGCGTGACGGGCCTCCGCCGGGCGGTGGCCCTGGCGCGGAAGGACCTCCTGCTGGAGTGGCGCGGCCGCCAGAC
>JACQGZ010000204.1 GCA_016199305.1 Armatimonadota bacterium
GATGCCGAGCAGCACCAGCAGCGCCTGCCCCAGCCGGAGGAAGAGGTACGAGGCCATCAGCGCCCCCGCATCTGCGGGTCCAGCGCGTCGCGGAGCCCGTCCCCCACGAGGTTGAAGGCCAACGAGGTGATGAGGACCGCCATCCCGGGGGCGGCGACCAGCCACGGCGCATCCAGGAAGTAGGACTGGCTCTCGTTGATGATCCCGCCCCATGACGGCGTGGGCGGGCGGACGCCCACGCCCAGGAAGGAGAGGGCCGCCTCAAAGAGCACGGTGGTGGAGATCCCCAGCGTCCCCCAGACCAGCAGCGTGGGGACGAGGTGGGGCAGCAGGTGGCGGCCCAGCAGCCGGCCGGTGGGCACGCCGATCGCCCGCGCCGCTTCGACGAACTCCCGCGCCGAGAGCGCGAGCATCTGAGAGTACACGACGCGCGCGATCCACACCCAGTTCACCAGCGCGATGACGAGCGCCACGATCCACAGGCTCGGCCGCAGGATGGCCGAGAGCGCGATGGCCAGCAGCAGGGCGGGAAAGGCCATCATCATGTCGGTGAACCGCATGAACACCGACCCGGCCCATCCCTTGAAGTAGCCGGCCAGCCCCCCCAGGACGGTGCCGATGGCCAGAGCCGTCCCGTTCGCGACGATACCGATCAGCAGTGAGACGCGGGCGCCATAGAGCAGGCGGGAGAGGAGGTCCCGGCCCAACAGGTCGGTGCCCAGCCAGAACCGTCCGGTGGGAGCAAGGGGCCGCCCCTCCGGGCTCAGCCCGTCTGCGAACTGCTCTGTCGGATCATAGGGGGACAGCCACGACGCCAGGACCGCCACCAGCACCACCGCGGCCACGATGAGGAGGCCCGCCAGGGCGATCCGGTTCCGTTTGAGACGGTCCCAGGCCTGCGGCGGACGCCCGGGTCTGACCTCTCTCATGCCGCGCGAACCTCAACGTCGCTGTGAATGTGCTGGGTTTCGCGCCGCCGGCGGCGATCCCCTGTGCCGGGTTTGGGCGCGGCGGGCCCGACGCGAACCCGTCGGAAAAGCAGGAAGCGCGCCGAAGCGCGCCTCCTGCGGGGTGGCCGGTGGTGCGGGTACGACTTACCGGTCGACTGCGATCTGGACGATCTTCAAGGCCGACTCGAGGTACTTGACGACACCCTCCATGATCGCCGTCGCCTCGTCCGAGGCGAACTTCACGGCGACGTCCTCACCGTGGATGGCCGCCTCGGGCTTGGCCGACGCCACGGCAAGGGCCTGGACGGCCTGGCCCAGCGCGCGCTCCAGCAGCTGGCTCGCCTGCTCCTCGGGCCGCAGCCCGCGGGTCCCCAGCATCTTGATCACGTTCGGGTTCGTCGCCGCGCTGCCCGATCCGGCGACCTCGCCCGAGAATTTCTCGATCTCTGCCAGCCACGTGGCCTCGGCGTCCTCACGCGCCTGCAGGGCCTGGCCCAACAGGGAGACCGCGCCCGGGTAGGTGCCGGTGGACTGCGTCAGCTGACGGAAGTGGGCGTCGCCCGATCCGACCAGCAGGTTGATCGTCTCCTGGATGTAGATCCGCTGCGCCTCAGCATCGAGCGCCGTCACGGAGAGCTTGGCCTGCTCGGTCGCCCGGACCAGGAAGCTCATCGCTTCGACCAGCTGGGTCTTGTCCACGACCAGCTGCGGCAGCGGAACCTGCTGCGCGAGCTCGGCCTGCTGGGACTCGTCCGTGGACTGCGCCAGCTCTTCGCCCTGGCTCGCGCTCTGAGCCGGCGCGCTCTGCGCCACAACCGGTGCGGTCGTGGTGGTCGTCGAGGACGACGGCGCGGGGGCCTGGGCGACGGGCTGGGATGTGAAGATCTTCATCGGCTCCGGCACGAGGCCGGGGAGGGCCAGTGACGCACTTGCCATCAGCGCCACCGGAATGAGGGCGAGAAGCACTCGCTTCATGCACGCACCTCCGGGGGGATATGGAGTTGGATTACTGACCCCCAGTGTGCCCGCCCCGGCCTCGGGGAGCCATACAGGGCAGGTCCCGGAAAGGTTGAAATCAGGTCAAGGGCCTGAAACCTCCCGGCGAGCACCGACCAGCAATCACTCGTCGCGCGCGAGTGGGTTGATGATTTGTAGCCCCGGGAACCTCGCGAAGTCCCTATCGCTCGTGCAGAGTGTGGCGCCGTGCTCGATGGCAAGAGCGGCCAGATGCGCATCCATGACCGCCGGCCCGCGCGCCTGGGTCCGAGACAGCAAGTCGGTCAGGATCATCCAATGGCGCTCTCCCGGTTCCAGAACTGTCACCATCGGCTGCGCCAACCAGGAGGAAACGATGGGGACGGCTTCGTCTGTGGCGAGGGGGTATTCGAAGGCCCTGGGGCTGGTCCCAATGCGCAGAAAGGCCAGGATCGTCAGCCACGCCAGCCCCACGGGCTCCGGCTTCGACAAGAGCTCCTCCAGCCAGCGAAGGGCCAGTGCGTGGCGCTCGAACGACGGATTGTACGCATACAGCAGGAGGTTGGCGTCGACCAGAATCACCGGTGGAGCGGTCCCTCCAGCTGCTCCACCAGCTCGTTCACCTTGTCGTAGTTGAGACCAGGCCGCAGCCCCAGTGGGCGCGCCCGTATGGTGAATGGGTCTTTGGGAGCGATCTGGCGGCGGACGTTGAGAGCCAGCCGGAGGAGGGCATTCACGGTCTCTTTGAACGACCGGCCCGACCGCCGCACTTCGGCCTTGAGCTTATCCGCGACGTCCTCGTCCAGGGTCAAAGTTGTGCGCACATCATGATGTTAGCCTATAGGCATCCTGATGTCAACAGAAGGGACAAGGGGCGGTCATCGCCTTCACCGGAAACCCGGAATCCGGCTTGCCGGATTCCGATATCTGCCCTACAATAAGGACACCATGGAGGTTGTGCGACTCGGCAAGAAGGGGCAGATCTCGCTGCCCAGAGCCGTCCTTCGGCGCCTTGGGCTGGGCGGCGCGGCATTGCTGCTAGTGGACGTGACCCCGGAGGGAGGCATCCTGCTCAGACCCGCAGGCGTCTATCCCCTAGAGCTCTACAGCGAGAAGCGCATCAAGGAGTTCCTGGCGGAGGACCGCATCAGTCCCCAGGAGGGCCGGCGCGTCAAACGGCGGATTCGCTCGGCCACCTGATGCGCGTCTTCATCGACGCCAACGTACTGTTCGCCGCAGCAATCAGCCCCCGAGGACGCTCGGCTACCCTGTTCCTCCTGGCGGAGCGGGGGCTCTGTGCTCTACTCATCTCTCCCCA
>JACQGZ010000202.1 GCA_016199305.1 Armatimonadota bacterium
GCCTGAGATACCCGCCAGATGTAGGAAGAGCCCCCTCCGCGTCCACACTCGACTTCCAGAACATCCCGGCCGCGCCGATCGACCGCCCCGGCCACGTGATGATAGAGCTGGATGGCGAAGCGATCCTGCTCATCAGACGGTGACAGGTGCAACGGCTTGGCGTGTGGATCGAGGTCGGCGAACCCATCGTTCATGAAGACCCATGCCGATGCCGTGTAGCGGCCTGCCAGGTACTCGTACCATCTGCGCCAGCGTGAACGCCTGAGGGTCGAAGAGAGACGGGGCCCGGCCAGGAGCCCATCTACCCGGGGGGAGCCCGCTGGGGTTCGTCGAATCATCAGCCGAACGCGAGGGACGCGGAGCCGGCCGTCGGCCGCCGGTTCGAAGCACTCACCGCTGCCCGTTCGCCTCGGGGACGCGGCTGTCCTCTCTGCTCGCGGCTGTTGAGTTGAGGTGGGTCGATGCGCGAACGGGCGCTGGAACTGATTGCCTGGTCCTATACGATATGGGCGGAGCGTCTCTTGCTGGCGGGGTTGCTCGTCTCCAGCATCCTCATGGGATGGGGCGTCGCCTGGGACATTCACTGGCACTGGACCGTGGGACGGGAATCGTTCTGGATCCCGCCGCACATGCTCTTGTACTGGGGCGCCGCCCTGGCCGGGATGCTCGCCTTCCTGGCGTCCGTTCGAACGGGCGCGGCGGGAAGGCTTCGGTCCTCCCTCACCCAGGGGTACGGCTCGATCGCCATCGGCAGCGCGATCATGATCGCCGCGGCCGGATTCGATGAACTCTGGCATCGGACCATCGGCGATCGCACCATCTGGAGCCCTCCGCATGTCCTGGGAGTGACCGGTGCGGTCGTCATCACGCTCGCGACCGCGATCGCCCTCCTGCATGCGGGGAGACGCCAGGTCCTGCCCCCGTTGTGGGCCCAGATCGGCCTGCTGCATCTTCTGGCCGGCCTGATCATTGCGGCGTACTTTGGGCTCGTGCCCGCGACCTTGATGGTCTTCCTCCAGGGTGACACGGGCCTGCGGTTCTTCATCACCAGCCCCTACATCGTTTCGGCGCTGGCCAGCCTGATGATTCCGGCGCTGGTTACCTGTGATCAACAGCTGTTGGGGAGGCGTGGGTTTGAGATCGCAGCGATGGTGGGCCTGGGCCTGTGGTCCTTTCAGACGGTTTTCCACCTCCTGACGACGCCGCTGGTGGCCGGGACGCTCGGATACGCCATGAAACCGGATGCTGTTCCCGATCTCCGCTTCGAGCTTCTCACCCTGGGTTTCGTGGTGCTGCCGCCGCTGGCCGTCAACCGCCTGGCGCTTCGCCAGCCCTGGGTGGTCGGCGCCGTGATCGGCGCGTTGTACACCGCGGGAGTCGCCCTCTGGCTGGGCGTCCGGGGGATGGAGCGCGGTGTCCCCGTGCTCGGCATCGCCGGCGTCATCATCCTCGGGACACTGACCGCGGTGTCGGGACGTCTGTGTGGTCAGTGGATCGAACGGGCCTCTTCTGTGGGCGACTGAGTTCCGATCCGCCCTGCAGGTTCGAGCCGGCTTGACACCCGTGCTATAATCCCTTCACAACTTCAAACCGCCCATGACCGGGAAGAGTACCGGTGGGGAGGGTGCCCGCAGGGGCCATCCGACGGCGCGCCAGGCGCCGGAGGGTGCGAGCGAGCCGCGCAGGAGTGGGAGCGCGGCACCCGATCCGCCGCGAATGGGCCCCGGGAGGCGTTGTACGGTGAGAGCCGGGTGAGGTCGCCCGGAAGATAGGTGGCACCGCGGGAGTCTTGCGCTCTCGTCCTTGGGGACGGGAGCGTTTTGTGTTTTCAGGCCGCCTCCGGGGGAGGCGTATTGAGGTGAGGGTGCCGTGATCGTGGTCATGGAACCGGGCGCGACCGACGCCCAGCTGGAGGCCGTCGTGCAGAAGATCAAGGAGGCGGGGCTGAACACCCATCTCTCCGTGGGAACGGAGCGGACCGTCATCGGCGTGGTCGGCGACAGTCACACGAAGGAACTCCTGCGCGACACGCTGGAGGCGACGCCGGGCGTGGAGAAGGTCGTCCGCATCCTCCAACCCTTCAAACTCGTCAACCGGGAGTTCCGGCCCGGCGGCACCGTGGTGCGGGTGGGGACCGCAACCTTCGGGGGCGCCACCGTCACCGTGGCCGCCGGTCCCTGTTCGGTGGAGAGCCGCGACCAGATCCTCGGCACGGCTCAGGCGGTGAAGGCCGCCGGGGCGACGGTCCTGCGCGGGGGCGCGTTCAAGCCGAGGACGTCGCCCTACTCCTTCCAGGGGCTAGAAGAGGAGGGGTTGAGACTGCTGGCCGAGGCGCGCAGCCGGACGGGACTGCCGATCGTCACCGAGGCCATGGACGCCGCCCAGCTCGATCTCGTCGCGGAGTACGCCGACATGGTCCAGATCGGCGCGCGCAAC
>JACQGZ010000205.1 GCA_016199305.1 Armatimonadota bacterium
CTCCCTCGCCGTCGCGCTGGCGGCGACGGCGTGGCTGGCCGGATGGAGGCTGGATGACCCTGCCGGGATGGGCTATGCGCAGGTGAACCCGTGATGCGCAGTGAGATGCCGTCGCCGAGCACCGTGCCGGTCGGGAGACGCGCGACCGTGCTCTACATCGAAGACAACCCCTCAAACCTGGAACTGGTGCAGCGCATCCTGGCGCGTCGTCCGGAGATCACCCTCCTGGTGGCCACGCAGGGCGAGCCCGGGCTGGAGATGGCCGGGCGGCAGCGCCCTGACCTGATTCTCCTGGACCTGCACCTGCCGGACATCCCGGGGGAGGAGGTCCTGCGGCGCCTGCGGGAGGTCCCGCAGACCCGCGGCGTCCCGGTGGTCGTGATCAGCGCCGACGCCATCCCGGCGCAGGTCGAGCGGCTGCTCGCCGCCGGCGCGCACGCCTACCTGACGAAGCCGCTCGACGTCAGGCAGTTTCTGTCGATCCTGGACCAGTTGCTCCCTGCAGGGCAGCGGTAGGAGGCGAGGAAGGGCATGAGCGACGAAGCCATCGAGAAGGGCGCCGGATCCCTCCGGACGGCCAGCGCGTCCGTCGTGCTCGGGCTGCTCGAGCGTCTGCGGAACGCGCTCCCGGAGGGACGGCCGCTCCCCGAGGCGACCTGGCAGCGCCGCCACCGCGGGATCCTACTCTTGCTCTGGCTCCACGCGGCCGGGATTGTCGGGTTCGGACTGATCATGGGCACGACGCTCCTGCACAGCCTCTTCGAGGGCGGGGTCGTGGCGGGGGCCGCCCTCCTGGCCTGGCGAGGGGCCAGCAGCCGCAAGGTTCGCGCCGGGATAGCCAGCCTGGGGCTCCTGACCTCGTCGGCCATCCTGGTTCACCTGTCGGGCGGCTATATCGAGTTCCACTTTCACTTCTTTGTGATGATCGCCGTCATGGCACTGTATCAGGACTGGACGCCGTTCCTGCTCGCCGTGGGGTACGTGGTCACGCACCACGGCACGGTGGGCGTGCTCTTTCCCGCGTCGGTCTACAATCACCCTGCCGCCTTCGCTCACCCCTGGCGGTGGGCGGCGATCCATGGCGCCTTCGTCATGGCCGCAGGCGCCGCCAGCATCATCGCCTGGCGCCTGAACGAAGACGCCCGCGCCCGCAGCGAACGCCTCCTGACATCGGCGGGCCAGGGGATCTACGGTCTGGATCTGCAGGGGTGCGCCACCTTTGTCAATCCCGCCGCAGCGAGAATGCTGGGGTACGAGACCGAGGAACTGATCGGCCGGCCGATGCACGTCGTCCTGCATCACTCCAGGCCCGACGGCAGCCCCTGCCCGCCGGAGGCCTGTCCGATCTACGCCGCGCTTCATGACGGCAACGTCCACCACGTCGCCGCTGACGTGTTCTGGCGCAGGGATGGGACAAGCTTTCCTGTGGAGTACGTGAGCACTCCGATTCGAGAACGGGGCAGGCTGGCGGGCGCGGTTGTCACGTTCGACGACATCACCGAGCGCAAGCGGGTCGAGGACGTCCTGAGGCACAGCGAGGCGTTGCTGGCGGAGGCCGAAGCGGTAGGCCGCATCGGGAGCTGGGAGTGGGATCTGGTCACGGGCAGCGTGACATGGTCGGACGAGATGTATCGTCTCTACGGCTACCAGCCCCGGGAATTCCCCGTGACCTTCGAGCGGACCTTGGAGCGCGTTCACCGCGAAGATGTGGCTGCGATCAGGCGGAGCGTCGAGGAGAGCCTTGCGGCGTTCCGGCCGCCGACCTATCAGTTGCCCGGCATCGATTACCGCATCGTCCTCCCCGGCGGGGAGGAGCGCATCCTGTACGGACAGGGGCGGCTGATCGCCGAGGAGGCCGGCCGCCCGGTCCGCATGGTGGGAGCCGTGGCGGAGATCACGGCGCGCCGGCGAGCGGAAGAAGAGGTCCGCCGGCTGAACGCGCAGCTGGAGCAGCGCGTCCGAGAACGCACCGTCGAGCTGGCCGACCGGGAACACGAACTGCGCGAGGCCAAGGGGTACCTCGAACACCTCATCGCCTCGAACCCGGTGGTCATCGTGCAGGGCGATCCGAGGGCCGCGCGCCCCACCTATGTCAGTCCGAACTTCGACCGGGTCCTCGGCTACAGCGTCGAAGAGGTCATGCGCGTCCCGTTCTTCCTGCCCAGGCACCTCCATCCCGATGACCGCGCCGCGTGGCTGGCCAAGATCGGCAGGGCGGTGGAAGAGCGGGCACCCCACGTCGAGCTGGAGTATCGCTTCCGCCACAAGCGCGGCGACTACCGCTGGCTCTATTCCGTGGGGCGTTTTCAGTACGATGCACAGGGGGGTGTCGACTGCCGGGGGTTTGGCCTGGACATCACGGAGCGCAAGATGGCGGAGGAGTCGGCGCGGCAGGCTCAGCAGGAGGCCGAGCGGGCCAGCCGGGCCAAGAGCGAGTTCCTCTCGCGGATGAGCCACGAGCTGCGCACCCCGCTCAATGCCATCCTGGGCTTCGCCCAACTGCTGGAGATGGATTCGCCGACCCCCCAGGCGCGCGAGAGCGTCGAGCAGATCATCAGAGGCGGGCAGCACCTGCTGGGGCTGATCAACGAGGTGCTGGACATCGCGCGCATCGACGCGGGGAAACTCTCCCTCAGCCTGGAGCCGGTCCGCCTGGGCGAGGTCCTGCGGGAGAGCCTCGACCTGATGGCCTCCGTGGCGGAGGACCACAAGGTGCGACTGAACCGCTGGCATCCCGAGGGCTGGGACCCGCACGTCCTGGCGGATCGCCAGCGGCTGAAGCAGGTGCTCCTCAACCTCCTCTCCAACGCGGTGAAGTACAACCACCCGGGGGGAACGGTGACGGTGGCCTGCGGGCGGGTCGCGGCGAACCGGGTACGCATCAGCATCGCCGACACCGGTGTGGGCGTCGCTCCCGACCAGATGCAACGACTGTTCCTTCCCTTCGAGCGCCTGCAGGCGGGGCGGGCGGGGGTCGAGGGGACTGGCATCGGGCTGGCCATTACCAAGGGGCTTGTCGAGCTCATGGGTGGCGAGATCGGGGCAGAGAGCGCCCCGGGCCGGGGGAGCACCTTCTGGGTCGAGCTGGCGCTGGCGGCGGAGCCTTCGAAGGCGGAGACGCTGCCTGCGCAGACGTCGGAGGCCGGCTGACCGGAGAGGGCGCATGGCTGACGCGATGCTGCAGCAGGCGCAGATCCTGGTTGTGGACGACCAGCAGGCCAACGTCCGCCTGCTCGAACGCATTCTGCGCCAGGCCGGCTACGTCAACATCCGCACCACCACCGACCCCCGCAAGGTCGCCGGCCTGGTCGAGGAGGTCCCGCCCGACCTGATCCTGCTCGATCTGTTGATGCCCCATCTGGACGGATACGGGGTCATGCAGGACCTGGGCGTCCGGCTCGCGCAGGATGGCTATCTTCCCATCCTCGTCCTCACGGCGGACATCACCCCGGAGGCGAAGCAGCGGGCCCTCTCGGGCGGCGCCAGGGACTTCCTGACCAAGCCGTTCGATCCCGCCGAGGTCCTGCTGCGGATGCAGAAC
>JACQGZ010000217.1 GCA_016199305.1 Armatimonadota bacterium
GCTGGCGGCTGCGCAGTTTGTCCATCGCCAGCGCGCTGGCCAGCACCCCCGAGCCGGTGTAGGGAATGCCGGCAAGTTCGAGCAGCCCCTGCACCGTCCCGTCCTCGCCGTACGGACCGTGCATGGCGATGAGCGCGACGTCGATCGGTCCCTGCTGCATCACCCGGTCGATCCCGATCGCGTCGGCGGGAGCCGCCCGCGCCAGCGCGCCACTTCCACCCGGATTCGCACCCGCACCGCCGGCGACCGAGCCAGCGCCACCAGTCTCGGGACGGGAGCCCCCCGAGAGCGCTGGCGGGGACCCCCGGGTCAGCACCCACCGCCCGTCCCTCTCCACCTCTACGGGCAGGACCTCGTACCGCTGGGGATCGAGCGCCGCCATGATCTGCCGCCCGCTCCCCAGCGAGACCTCCCGCTCCGGCGACGGACCGCCCATCAGCACCGCGACGCGCACGCGGCTCATGCCGTCGCCCCCGCCAGCGCCGCTGCGCCGCCGTCCGCGCCCCCCGCCGCCGCGGCCAGCCGCTCCCGCAGGAGCGCCACCGCGCCGTCGCTCAGGGTGCTCGCGAAGGGAATCGCTCGGACCCGCGGCGGGATCCGTCCGCGCAGCCGTTCCAGGACCTTCGGAGCGGCCAGCAGTACCTCGGCCTCCGCCAGCACCGTCCGCAGTCGCGGCTCGTCGGCCAGGGTCGCCGTGCGCAGACGGGGACGGCGCAGCCCGACCGCGCCGAGGGACCGCGCCTTGCTGCGCACCCCTTCCTCGGTCGCGCACACCAGCGCCACCCGGGCCCGCCGGGGCAGCCGGGCGACCTCCTCCAACGTACGGAAGTCCGGCAGCGCCACCAGGCCGACGACCTCCCGGCCCGGGGCCAGGCGCTGCACCTCCTCGATGTGGAAGAAGGTTGTGATCAGCAGGTCGCACCCGTGCGCCGCCGCCGGGAGACGGCCCAGCAAAATCGACCGGATCGGCGCGCCGACCTCCTCTTCCACCAGCCGGCGGAAGTAGGCCAGGTCGGCCGTGTTACACTCGACGAAGCCCAGCCGGAGCCGGCGGACGCGGGGGCGCGCGCGCATGACCAGGAGCGTCTGGAGGTCGGCGGGCGTCAGGGCGCACCGCGCCGCCTCCCGCAGCAGGCGGTCGAGCAGGAGATCCAGTTCGGGCGTCAGCGGGGACCGCCGGCGGACGAAGGTGCCCCGCCGGCCGGCCGTGGCCAGGAAGCCCTCCGCCTCCAATTGCCGGTAGACCTGGGCGACGGTGTTGCGGTTCACCCGGAGGAACGCGGCCAGCCGCCGCACCGGGGGAAGGCGGTCGCCCCGCCGCAGGTCGCCCGCCAGGATGCGGTAGCGGAGTTGGGCGCGCAATTGATCCCCCGGAGTGGTCCGGCGGCCGGCCGAGCGGCGGCGGGGAACGGCGGGGCGGGAGGGTTTTGACATATTAACGCTATGACAATTCCACGTCGGGAGGCGGGACTCCTGCGCGGGGTGAGCTTCGACCTCTTCGGCACCCTCATCGTCCCCGACCGCTTTGAGGAGCGCAACGTGGCCTCCCTGCTCCGCTGGGCGACGGACCGCGGGCTGCCCGCCGGCCCCGACGCCGCGCAGATCGTGGCAGAGGCTCGGGCCTGGATGTGGCGCGAGACCTATCAGACCGGCCGGCAATACCTGGCCACGGAGGCGATCGCGCGGGCGGCGGGCGAATTGGGCTGGCCCTCGGACGCCGCCTTCCTCCAGGAGGCGGTGAACGCCTTCTTCGCCCCGGAGGTGGCGACGGTGCAGGTCTATTCGGACGCGGCGCCGGCGCTGTCCGCCCTGCGGGATCTCGGCTGCCGGGTCGGCCTGATCTCCAACGCCTCCGACCACGGCCTGATCGAAGGAGCCCTGGATCGTCTCGGCCTCGTCCCCTTCTTCGATCCGGTGATCTCGTCGGCGGGTTTCGGCCGGATCAAGCCGGACCCGGACATCTACCGCTTCGTCCTGGACCGTTGGGCGCTCTCTCCCGGTGAATGTGTGATGGTGGGGGACAGCCTGGATGCGGACATCGAAGGGGCGCAGGCGGTGGGGATGCGGGCCATTCTGGTGACGATGCACCCCAACCCCAACAACCCCCGCCTGGCCGACCGGATCCACCCGGATGCCACCGCCGCATCACTGACGGATGCGGCCGGCATCATCCGCGCCTGGAGCGGAACGGACCCCCCTACGCCGCCTGGAGGGCGTGGGTGAAGTCGTCGACCAGATCCTCCACGTCCTCAATGCCGACAGAGACGCGGATCAGGCCCTCGCGGATGCCCGCCCGCGCGCGGTCGGCCGCGGGGATGCCGACGCTCGTCGTGGAGGCGGGGTGCGTCACCAGCGTCTCCACCGAGCCCAGGCTTACCGCCAGCAGTGCCGTGCGCAGCGCCTCGACCACGCGGGCGCCTGCGGCGATACCGCCCGTCACCTCGACACTGAGCATCCCGCCGAAACCGCGCATCTGTCGGTGGGCGATGCGGTGGCCGGGATGCTCGGGGAGCCCCGGATAGTGCACCCGCTCCACCTTCGGGTGCGCGGCCAGCGCGCGGGCCAGCGTCAGCGCGTTGGCGTTGTGCCGTTCCATCCGCAGCCCCAGCGTCTTGATCCCCCGCAGGACCAGCCAGGCGGCGAAGGGGTCGAGGACGGGGCCGTGGATGCGAAAGTGCGGGCGCAGCGCCAGCAGCAGGTCCCGGCGCCCCACCATGATCCCCGCCGTGACGTCGGCGTGGCCGCCCAGGTACTTAGTCGCGCTGTGCACCACCACGTCCGCGCCGAGCACCAGCGGGTTCTGGTTGTACGGGCTCGCAAAGGTGTTGTCCGCGACGGCCAGCGCGCCGTGTCCGTGGGCGAGCCGCACGACGCCGGCGATGTCGGTGATGTCCAGCAGCGGGTTGTTGGGGGTTTCAATGTAGAGGATCCGCGTCTGCGGCCGCAGCGCCGCCTCATAGGCTTCCACATCAACGGTGTCGATGAGCGTGGCCTCGATCCCGTAGCGCGGCAGGATCTGGGCGAACAGTTCGTGCGCGGCCTGATAGGTGGCGCGGGGCGCGACCAGGTGGTCGCCGGTCCGAAGCAGGCCGAGGATGACGGTGCTGATCGCCCCCATCCCCGAGCCGGTGGCGATGGCCATCTCGCCGCCCTCCAGGAGGGCCACCCGCTCCTCCAGTGCCGCCGTCGTCGGGTTGCCCCAGCGCGTGTAGTAGTAGCCCTCGCCCCGGTCGACGCCGAGCGCCGCCCCCTCCTCGACGGTGTCGTAGCGAAAGGTCGTGGTCTCATAGATGGGCGGGCTCACCGCCTTCAACGCGTGCGTTCCGCCCGCCCCATGGATGGCTTTGGTGTTGAACCCCCAGCGGTCGTGCACGGTGCTCCTCCTTCTGCGGGCGGCTGCGGCCGCGCGCCACTGCTCAGGATTATAGGATGATAGGAACGGTCCCGCCGGGACGACGCCAGAAACAGGAGGGCACTGAGCATGGGAACCATGAGCACGCCCCTCTCCCCTGACGACTTCATCGCCGACCTCTGGGAGTACGCTCGCGA
>JACQGZ010000218.1 GCA_016199305.1 Armatimonadota bacterium
TACCACCCCGGCGATCCCAACAAGCGGATCCAGCTGGTCGCGGTCTACAAGTAGCTCGACGTGCCCTGCAGTCGGCGAGGGGCGGCGGCCACCAAGCCAAGAGGCTGTCGCCCTTTCGTCTCTCCCGCGTTACGGCACCCCGGCGGCGAGTCGCTCCAGGATCCGCCCCAGCCGCTCGATCTCCTCTGAATACCCGGGGAGATCCCCCGCCCGCAGGCGGTCCTGCGCGCGCCGGTAGATGGCGAGGGCCTCGGCGATCAGCCGGTTGCGCTCCGCGCTGTCGGCGGGCGCAGTGGCCGGCGGGACGGGACCGGGCGATCCCGGGGGGACCGGGCGAGCGCCGGAGCCGGGAGGGACCGCGGCAGGCGGGCGGCGGCCCAGCACGCCCGCCAGGGCCTGCTCGAAGGTCTCGGCCATCTGAATGCGGGCGCCGGTGGCGACGATGATGCGCTTCAGTTCGGGCAGCTGGCTGCGTTCCGCCTGGAGGAAGAGCGGCTCGACGTACAACAGCCCCTCTTCGATCGGGATGACCAGCATGTTGCCCCGGATCACGCGCGAGCCCTGCTGGTTCCACAGCGTGATCGCCGAGGAGATCTCCGGCTCCTGGTTGATGCGCGACTCCACCTGCATCGTCCCGAAGACGATCGACTGCTTGGGGAACCGGTAGACGTGGATCTCCCCGTAGTGCGGCGGGTCGTTGCGCGCCGCCATCCAGGCGACCAGGTTGTCCCGGTTCGCCGGCGTGAAGGGGAGGATGAGGACGAACTCGGGCGGCGCCGCCCGATCGGCGGAGAGGCGCATCGTCACGTAGTACGGCTCCACCGGCACCGTGTCGCTGCCGAAGATCTCGTTGGGGACCGCCCAGGTGTCCTCGCGGTTGTAGTACACCCGCGGGTCGCGCATGTGGAAGGTCGCGTAGACGTGCGCCTGGATCTCGAACAGGTCCACGGGATAGCGGAAGTGGGCGGCCAGGGCGGGAGGCACGGCGGCGGCCGGCTTGAAGAGCTCGGGGAAGATCCTCGCCAGCGTCGCCGCCACCGGATCGGTGGGGTCCACGCGGTAGAAGTCCACCGTGCCGTCGTAGGCGTCGATGACGACCTTCACCGAGTTGCGGATGTAGTTCAGGCCGCCCTGCACCGGGGTGCTGTACGGGTAGCGGGTGGAGGTCGTATAGGCGTCGAGGATCCACTTCAGCCGTCCCTCGGCGACCACCAGGTAGGGGTCGCGGTCGTAGCGCAGGAAGGGGGCGATGCGCTCGACGCGGGTGCGGATGTGCCGCGCGAAGAGCAGGCGGCTCTGCGGCCCGATGTCGGAAGAGATGGCCAGTTTGAGGTCGGCGAAGCGGTAGGCGAAGGCCAGCCGGCTCAGCCAGGAGAGGCGGATGCCTCCGCGCCCGCGGTAGGTGACATAGACATTCTCGTCGCCGCGGGGGAAATCCAGTTCCTGGACCTTGGTGTTGACGATGATGAAGGCGTCGGTGCGCTCCCCGAAGTAGATCCGCGGCTCACTCACTTCCAGGCCGGGGCGGCTCTCCGGGGGGATGTCGCGGACCCACAGTTCCGGCATCCCCTCTTCCGAGATGCGGTTGACGGGGCTCATCACCAGGCCGAAGCCGTGGGTGAAGACCAGGTGCTGGTTCACCCAGGAGCGCGCCGGCACCGAGAGCCGCCCCACGTCCATCTCCCGCGCCGCCAGCATGACCTGCCGCTGCCCTTCCGCCAGGCGGTAGCGGTCGATGTCCACATCCAGAAACGTGTAGTACTGGCGGAGGGTCTGCAGCTGCCGGTAGGCCGTCAGCAGCGGGCGGTAGTCCCAGAGGCGGATGTTGTCCAGCGTCGGGCGGTTGCGGGCCACATCCTCCGCGGTGACCGGTCGCCCGGGGAAGTCGCGCTCGGTGACCCGGTGCAGCCCGTAGCCGGCCAGCGTGCCCTGGATGTTGCGCTGGATGTACGGGGTCTCCAGCGTCAGTTCGCTCGGGCGCACGCGCAGCGTCTGCACGACCCCCGGCAGCAGGCGCAGGCCGAGGAACCAGGCGGCGATGGTCACCAGAACCACCGCGACGGCGAAGCGTATCGTCCGCAGGCGCACGTTGGCGAACATCAGCAGCGCAGCCAGGCCGAAGAGGACCGCCATCACCCGCAGCGCGGGCAGGACCACATGGACGTCCGTGTAGCCCGCCCCGGTGACCACCCCCGTGGGTGAGTAGACCAGGCCGTAGGCGTCCAGCCAGAA
>JACQGZ010000219.1 GCA_016199305.1 Armatimonadota bacterium
GCCGATCCGTTCGGCCGCGAGTTCCGCCTGAGCTGGAGCGAACTGCGCGGAGCGGTCGACGGGCAGTTCGGCGCCTTCCTGGGGCTGCGGCAGACGGCGCTCACGTCCCTGCTCGGGGAGATCGCGGGCGAGGTCCGCCGCAGCTCGCGGGCCCGCCTGGGGCTCGTCGACTTCGGGCCCCTCTACCCCAACGGGCCGGACGGGCGAGCCTGGGAGAACGGCGTGGACCTGGCGCAGCAGCTGCCGTTGGCCGACGAAGTCCACCCCACCTTCTACTTCACCGACCTGGAGATGCACCGGGCCAAAGTCCGCCAGTACCTGGACGTGCTGGCGGGCGAGCGGCCGATGGTCCCGGCGATCCGAGCAATCCTCCCCCAGACGCCCTCCTATGAGCAACTGATGGGCCAGGTGGAACCCCTGGCCGCCCACGCCGCCGGGTTCTCCTTCTACAATTACGGCTTCATGCCCCTGATGGCGCTCGACTGGATCCGGCGGGCGCTGGAAACGGCGGGGCACGCGGAGGTGCGGGCATGAGCGCGGCCAATACCGTCGACGTCCTCATCCAGCCCTTTGCCCTGCGCTTCAGCCTGCACCAGGACGAGGTGGTCTACCTGGTCGCGGGGAGCGCGGACATGCAGCTCGACCGCATGGAGCTGCTGATGGGGATCAACCCCGCGAAGCAGGGCCTCTTCGACTCGAACCTGGGCTTCCTGCCGGTCGCCACGACGGCGCTGATCCGCGGGGAGCGGACCATCGTTGTGGACCCGGGCAACCACCACATCGGGTTTTACGGCATGCTCGGGTTGGCGCTGCGGCGCTTCGGGTTGACGCCGGTCGACGTCGACCTGGTCATCTGCACGCACTCGCACCACGACCACATGGCCAGCACCTTCCTCTTTCGTGGCAAACCGCTCGTCATCGGAGCGGGAGAAGCCGACTACGCGCGCTCGGTCTACGGAGCAGAAGAGACCGACACGCGCCTGCGCGCGATGGGCGGGCTCACCGAGGTGCCGCAGCACGAGGCGGTCGAGGTGGCCCCGGGCGTGCGCGCCGTCTCGACGCCTGGCCACACCCCGGGCCACATCAGCGTGCTGGTGGAGGCGGGCGCCGACCGCGTGGCGATCGCCGGCGACACCGTCATGACGCGCGCCGAGTATCTGCAGCGCCGCTTCTCACATTGGTACACGGCCGAGCAGGTTGCCCAGCTCAATGAGAGCGCGGACCGGCTGGCGGCCTGGCGGCCCACACGCATCCTGTTCGGGCACGACCGGGAGCTGCGGTTCTGAGGGAACGCCGGCCTGCCGGAGCGGCCGCGCGGGCGGGCGGGTCGGCGGTGGCGGGCGGCGCCTAGAAGGAAGGTGGCGGAGATGGAAGCCCTGCGGGTGGCGGTCATCGGCGTGGGCACGATCGGCAGCCTGCACGCACGCGTCTACCACGAGCACCCCTACACGTCGCTGGTCGCCGTCATGGACGTGCGCGAGGAGCGGGCGCGCGAGGTCGGGGAGAGCCTCGGCGTCCGCTGGTACGGTGACTGGGAGACGATGCTGTCTGCTGAGGATCTCGACCTCGTCTCCGTGGCGACGCCAGAACAACACCGCTTCGCTCCCGCCGTCGCCTGCGCGCGGGCCGGGGCGCACCTGCTCCTCGAGAAACCCCTGGCCTCGACGCTCGCGGAGGCCGAGCGCCTCGTTCGCGAAATCGAGGCCACCGGGGTCACGGCGATGGTCAACTTTATCCTCCGCTGCGATCCGCGCTACCTGCGGGCCAAAGCGGCCATGACCGACGGCACCGTGGGCGAACCCTGTACCATCTTCGCTCGCCGTCGCGGCACCGCGCTCGGGGCGGAGGTCTACGGTCCGTGGACGAATCTGCTGATCTCGACCGCCATTCACGACCTGGACGTCATGGTGTGGCTGAATGAGGCACCGGTCGAGCGCGTCTTCGCCGAGGGCGTGGTGAAGCGGTGCGGGCAGTGGGGGCATGAGGACGCCGTCGCCTGTCTGGTGCGCTTCGCCAACGGCTGCGTGGGGCTCCTGGAAACCTCCTGGGTGCTGCCGCCTACCGTGCCCGCCTCCCTGGAGGCTGCGCTCCAGGTGGTCGGCACCGCCGGTGGGGTCTTCATCGACGGCGCTAACCACGGCGTCGCGGTCGTCGATTCGGAGCGCTACAGTCACCCGGATCTGACCCACTGGCCGATCGGCCGCACCGGCGTGGAGGGTGACCTGCGCGCGAGCCTCGACGCCTTCATCACGGCCGTGCGCACGGGCCAGGCCCCGGTCGTGAGCCTGCGGGATGCCCTGTACGCCCAGGAAATCGTCGCGGCGCTCAGGGCCTCGCTGCGCTCCGGTCAGCCCGTGTCCCTGCCCTACCGCGAGCCCGAGCAGGACGGGACGTATGGAGCCGGCGGCGGCGTACGTCAGACCGAAGCGAGGGACGTCCGATGAGCGTGACGCTGTCCCGGGGCCGGGTGCTCTACGAGCGGGCGCAGCGCGTCCTGCCAGGTGGTGCCAGCAGCAACGTGAAGCTGGAGGAGCGCCCGCAGCCCCTGTACTTCGTGCGCGCCGAGGCGGCCAGGCTCTACGACTACGACGGTAACGAGTACATCGACTACACCTGCGGCTACGGTCCCGTCATCCTGGGGCACGCGTTTCCCCCCGTGGTCCAGGCGCTGCAGCGCGCGGCGGCCGGCGGGTTCATCTTCGGCGGGCAGCACGAAGCCGAGGTCCTGCTCGCCGAGCGCCTCGTCGAGTACGTGCCCTGCATCGAGATGGTCCGCTATAACTGCACAGGGTCGGAGGCCGCCGCGGCCGCCTGCCGCCTGGCGCGGGGATACACCGGCCGGACTCGAATCGTGCGGTTTGCGGGCCACTACCATGGGTGGCTCGATGAACAGCTCGTCGCGACGCATCCCTCCCCGGACCGGGAGCTGGAGGCGGCTCCCGAGAGCCGCGGGCAGCCGGCCTCGTCAGTGGAGCACCTAATCATCGCTCCCTGGAATGAGATCGACGCGCTGGAGCGCATTTTCGTGCAGGCGGGAGACGAGATCGCCGCCGTGCTGATGGAGCCGATCATGTGCAACAGCGGCGTCATCATGCCTGGCCCAGGGTACCTGGAGCGCGTCCGGGCGCTCTGCGACCGGCACGGGGCGCTGCTGATCTTCGACGAGGTGATCACGGGCTTCCGCATCGCCCTCGGGGGCGCGCAGGCGCTGCTGGGAGTCACCCCCGACCTGGCGATCTTCGGGAAGGCGCTGGCCAACGGCTTCCCCATCAGCGCGATCGGGGGCCGCCGGGATGTCATGGCTCTAGCCACCGCCGGCGTCGTTCACGCCGGGACGTTCAACGGGAACCCTCTGGGCGTCGCCGCCGCGCTCGCCACCCTGGAGGAGCTGGCGCGTGACGGCGGCATAGTCTACGCGCGGATGACCGACACCGGCCAGCGTTTCATCCACGGCATCCGCGAGGTGGCGCAGGCGCGGGGCGTCCCGGTGCTGGTGCAGGGGCCCGGGCCCGTCTTCTACATGTGGTTCACCGACGCCGCGGCGATCCGCACGTACCGCGCGTCTGCCGCGGTCAGCCGCGCGCCCTACGAACGGTTCGCGGTCGCGATGCTCGACCAGGGCGTGCGCCTGATCCCCGGCGGGCGTTGGTACGTCACGGCGAGTCACACCCCGGCCGACGTGGACCGGACGCTGGAGGCCGTCGAGAAGGCCCTGCACGCGGTGGCCGCATGAGAGGGCGGGCTTTCCCGGTGCGCCCCGAGATCTTTTTCCGCACGCGCTCCCCCCTGGACTGCTGATGCCGCGCCTCGCCGTCGGCGGTCTCTGGCACGAGACGAACACGTTCGCCCTTTCGCCTACGAGGCTCGAGGATTTCCAGGTCCTGGAGGGCGAGGCCATCACGCAGACCCTTGCCGGCACTCGCACCCCCATCGGCGGATTCCTCGACGCCGCGCGGCACCTGGAGCTCGACGTCGCCCCGACGCTGTTCGCGTCTGCGCTGCCCGCGGGCATGGTGGCGCGGGAGGCGTACGAGACGCTGGCGGGAAGACTCATCGACCTGGTGCGCCGGGTGCAACCGCACGCGCTCCTTCTCGACCTGCATGGGGCCATGGTGGCCGATAGGATCGATGACGTCGAGGGCGACCTGCTCCGCCGGATGCGGCAGGCGCTGGGGGGGCTCCCCATCGGCTGCGTGCTGGATCTCCACGCGAACACGAGCGCGGATTTCGTCGAGCGGATCGATCTGATCGCGGGGTATGATACCTACCCTCACGTCGACCCATACGACCGCGGGATCGAGGTCGCCCACCTGCTGGCCCGCCTCCTGGCCGGAGAGATCCGCCCCGTCCGCCGCTACGCGCAGCCGCCCCTGCTCATCGCCGCCGCGGCGCAGGCGACCGATCGCCCGCCGATGGCCGACCTGATGCGCCGGGCCCATCAGGCGGAGGCCCTGCCCGGGGTGCTCACGGTCACGGTCGCCGCCGGCTTCCCCTACGCCGACGTGCCCTTCGCCGGGCTGAGCGTCGTGGCGACGGCGGACGGGGACGCCGACCTGGCCAGCACCGTCGCCCGGGATCTGGCCGCAGCAGCCTGGGCGGCACGTGGGCAGTTCCGGGCACACAGCATGCCGCCCGACGAGGCCGTCGCCCGCGCCCTCGCGCTCCTAGAGGGCGGGGGCAGCGGGCCGGTGGTCCTGGTCGACGCGGCGGACAACGTCGGCGGGGGCGCTCCGGGCGACGGGACCGTCCTGCTGGAGGCGCTCCTCCGCGCCGGTGCCCGAGGCGCGGTCGTGGCCCTAAGGGACCCCGACGTCGTGGCGCTGGCCCGCCGGGTGGGCGAGGGTGCGGAGTTGCACAGCGAGGTCGGCGGCAAGACCGATGATCGCCACGGCGCCCCCGTGACCATCCGCGGGCGGGTCGTGCGCCTTGCCCGGGCCGATTTCACCTACACCGGGTCCTACATGACGGGGAAGCGCGTGCCGGCCGGGTGGGCGGCGCTGCTGGACCTGGACGGCATCGCGTTGGTGGTCCGCGAGCGGCGGGTCATGCCGTTCGATCAAGAAGAGCTCCGCGTGCTGGGCATCGATCCCCAGGAGGCGGCGATCCTGGTCGTCAAGTCGGCGATCGCCTGGCGGGCTGCGTACGGCGACATCGCCCGCGCCGCGATCGAGGTGGACACCCCGGGCGTATGCACCAACAATCTGCGAAGCCTCCCCTACCGCCGACTACGGCGCCCGGTCGCGCCGCTGGACGAGGATGTCCCCTACGCGGCCGATGCGGCGGCGGGCTGACCTGCCGAGCGGTGCGGGGCTACGCCACCTCCACGACCATCTCGATCTCACAGAGATCCCGAATGGTAGCGCGGCCATCCGACGATCTCCTGCGGCCGCGTCAGTTCGCTCACCAGGCCGGCCTCGCAGCAACCGGTAGCAAATTCAGCGTCCTGCTTGTCTTTGCGCTCTCGCCGTATCTTCCCTGAAGATCCGCGCCCATGTGCACGAATCCACCCGTTTGGCTACATCTGGCTACAATTCAAGATCTATCGGGGCGCGCCGCACAGTGCCTACAATCTTGGTTGGATGTGCACGCACTTTCCTGTACCAGGGACGCTTCTGCTGGCGATCGCAGCGTCATGGACCGGAGGAATATCATTATTGATCAGATAGGACTCAGCCTCTTTGTGAATGAATGCTTCGTGGGGAATATGCGCGTTTCCCCGCCAAGGAGTCGCAGCAGCATTTGGAGGTTCTGGACGGCACGGATGAGCGAACGCGCCAATGAAGCACGGGAGGACACCGACGATGCCTAAGGTGCTCGTCTTCGACGTGAACGAGACGATGCTTGACCTGCGAGCGCTCGACCCGCACTTCGAGCGTGTCTTCGGCGATGCAGCCGTACGGCGTCAGTGGTTCCAACAGTTCGTGCAGAACTTCCTCGTCACCGTCGTTCTGGGCACGTACGTCGACTTTGGGACGATCGGGCGCGGCGCCCTTGACATGGTCGCGGAACGACTCGGGAAGACTCTGACCGACGATGAGCGCAAATGGATCCTCGGCACTATTCGCGAACTCCCGCCCTACCCCGAGGCGCGTGAAAGCCTCGAGCGTTTGAAGGCCGCGGGGTTCCGGCTCGGAACGCTGACAAACTCGACGAAAGAAGTCGCCCAGGCGCAGATGCAGAAGGCGGACTTGATAGACCTGTTCGAGCAGGTCCTCTCCGCGGACGAGGTAAAGCGCCTGAAGCCCGCGGCTGAGCCCTACCGCATGGCGGCGGACCGCTTCGTGGTGCCAGTCGGCGAGGTGCGGCTCGTCGCGGCACATGCCTGGGACGTCGC
>JACQGZ010000208.1 GCA_016199305.1 Armatimonadota bacterium
CCGATGCGCTTGTAGTGGTTGTAGACGGCCACGGCCAGGGCCTTCTTGGCCCGCTCCTGCCCCACCACGTACTGGCAGAGGATGTCGTAGATCTCCTTGGGTTTCGGCGTGGCGCGGGGGACGGCGACGTCCTCGCCGGCGAGTTCCTCCTCCACGATCTCATTGCACAGTTCGATGCACTCGTCGCAGATGTAGACGCCGGGTCCGGCCACGAGCTTCCGCACCTGCTCCTGGGACTTGCCGCAGAAGGAGCACTTCAATTTGTCGCCGTCGCCGAAGCGAAACATGCTCATGGGGTCCGCACTGGCGTCCTCCGCTCCCGCGGCACGAAGATCTCGTCGATCAGCCCGTACCCCTTCGCCTCGTCCGCCGTCATCCAGAAGTTGCGGTCGGCGTCGCGCTCGATCCGCTCCAGCGGCTGGCCGGTGTGGCGGGCCAGGATGTCGTTCATCAGCTGGCGGTCCTTCAGGAACTGCCGCGCCTGGATCTCGATGTCCGCCGTCGTCCCCTGGGCCCCGCCCCAGGGCTGGTGGATCATGATGCGCGAGTACGGGAGGGAGTAGCGCTTCCCCCGCGCCCCGCCGGCCAGGATCAGCGCCCCGCCGCTGGCGGCCAACCCGATGCAGATCGTGGAGATGTCCGGCCGGATGTACTGCATCGTGTCGTGGATGGCCAGCGAGGCGTAGAGGTCGCCGCCGGGGCTGTTCACGTAGAGGGAGACGTCCTTCTCGGGATCCTCGCTCTCCAGGTAGAGCAACTGGGCGATCACCAGGTTGGCCACGTCGTCGTCGATCACGCCGCCGAGGAAGACGATGCGCTCCCGCAGCAGCCGGGAATAGATGTCGTAGCCGCGCTCGCCGCGGGGCGTACTCTCGATCACGTAGGGAATCAAGGGCATCGGTCAGGCATCCTCCTTGGGCGTCTCCTGCCCAGAGGCGAGGGCGACGAGGAACCGGATCGTCTGGCGACGACGGAGGGACCTGACCAGCGCGTCGCGACGCCGCTCATCGTCGAGCCACTCGCGAACCCGCGCGACGTCCTGCTGCAAACTCTGCGCAAGGTTCTCTACTTCCGCGGCGATCTCCTCCTCCGTGGGCGCGATGGACTCGCGCCGCGCGATCTCGTCCAGCACCAGCTGCGTGCGCAGGCGTTGCGTCGCCGTCGCCGCGAGGTCGTCGCGCACCTGCTCCTCTGTTCTTTCGGCCGCCCGCAGGTAACTTTCCAGGGTGAGGCCGCGACGGCCGAGCGAGTCCACCAGGTCGGCGTAGAGGTGCTCCGCCTCGTGGGCGACCAGCGTGCGTGGCAGTTCGACGGTTGCCTGATCCGTCACCCCCGACACCACCGCCGCCTCGTACGCTTCGGTCGCTCGAGCCGCCGCCTCGCCGGCCATGCGCCCGCGCAGCGCCCCGCGGAGGTCCTCGACGCTCCCGGCCCCGGTCTGGCGTGCGAAGGTCTCATCGAGCGCAGGCAGGTCCCGTCGCTTCACGTCACCTGCGGCAACGGTGATCCGTCCCGTCTCATTCCCCAGATCGATCGTCCGCTGCTCCTCGCGGCGGAGACCGATCAGCCCCTCCTCCAGCGCCGCCGGGTGGACGCCGGCGCCGATTTCCACCAGGACCTCCTTCCCGCTGGGGAGGCGCGAGAGACCGGGGGCGCCCTCCAGCACCTCGATCAGGACGAAGTCCCCCCGCGCGGCCGCCTCCTCGCCCGCGGAGGCCAGGGTGGCATGGCGGAGGCGCAGGTCGTCGATCGTCTTCTCCACGTCGGCGTCGGTCACGACCGGCTCCGCGCGCGCCACCCGCACGGTCCGGTACGCGCCCGGATCGACCTCCGGCGCCACATCGACCGTGGCGACGAAGCGCAGCGGGGCGCCTTCGTCCACCTGCTCGGTGCGCACGTCAATCTCCGGCCGCCCGATCGGCGCGAGGCCCGCCTCCTTCACCGCGCGGGCATAGCCGTCGCTGACGAGGAGCCCGACCGTCTCATCCATCAGACGGTCCCGGCCGACGTACCGTTCAAGGATGGCGCGGGGCGCCTTGCCGCGGCGAAACCCCGGGATGGCCATCCGCTGGGCCAGCCGCCGCCCCGCGGTCTCCACCGCGCGGGAGACCTCCTCCGCAGGCAGTTCCACCTCCAACACCGCCCGGCTCTGCGGCTCGCGCCGCCACTCCACCTTCATTTGTTCCCTGTTCCCTCCAACGAGTCAGACTGCTCCGCGTCCAGACGACAAAGAGGCGGCCCGGGGCCCGGTGCCGCCCAGTCCAGGCCGCCGGAGAGGCGGCCGACCGTCGCCAACGCCATTGGTGCGGGCGGAGGGACTCGAACCCCCACCGGCTTGCGCCGACCAGATCCTAAATCTGGCGCCTATACCAGTTCGGCTACGCCCGCATCTTCAAAGGGCGATGACCAGCGCCGGAGCACTGGCCATCGAAACATCCGAGGCCGCCGACTTGGCGGCCGGCCGACTGGATGGAGGGCCGTGAGGGACTCGAACCCCCGACACGAGGCTTAAGAGGCCCCTGCTCTGCCTGCTGAGCTAACGGCCCAATCCAATTCTTCATTATACAGAAGGAACGTGGTGTGTCCACGCCACCCGCTGCGGCGCACTCCGGCGGCGGCGTGGCGATTCAGCCGACGACGGGATGTTCGTCGACGAAGAGCGTCCCCGTCGCCGAGGTGAAGGCCGCCAGATCCTCGGCGACAGCCCGCGCTACCGGGGAGCGCACGTCGGCGTCAAAATCCTCCCGGCTGTGCCACGCCAGCTCCGCCAGACCGTCGAAGAGCGCCGTCTCTCCCCGCGGCGCGCGGATGACCGGATTGATCACATAGCGCGCGAGGTGCGTGTAGGTGCGGCGGGCGAGGGCGGCGTGCGGACCGGTCCAGTAGGCGCGGAACTCCTCACTGGACATCTCCTCCTTCTTGCGGGCCCAGACCAAAAGCTTGACCATACCTCATCCTTCTCGCTCCACCGGAACGCCCCCTGCCGCGGACCGTGCGGCGTCGGAGGCGGGCGGCGCGACGGAAGGACCCGGGACCTTCTAGAATCTCTTCGCGGCGATCAAGGCCGGGGCGACCGGCTATGTCCTGAAGGACGCCTCTGTGCCGCAGATCGGGTCAGCGTTCCGCAAAATCAGCACACGCCCTCCCACCCCTCAGGACCGTACGCCTTCACCTGCGCCACCGTGCGATTGACGGCCAATCCCTGAGGATCTCCCGGGCGGCGTTGTAGCCCGGCGCGCCCATGACCCCGCCCCCGGGATGGGTGCCGGCGCCGCAGAGGTAGAGGCCGGCGATCGGCGTCCGGTAGCGGGCCCAGCCGGGGATCGGGCGCATGAAAAAGAGGTGGTCCGGCGTCATCTCTCCGTGGAAGATGTCGCCGCCGGTAAGGGCAAACTCCCGCTCCAGATCCAGCGGGCTGAGCACCTGGCGGTGGAGGATGATGTCCCGGATGTTGGGCGCGTAAACCGCCAGCGTGTCGATCACGCGGTCGGCGACGGCCTCCTTCACCCCATCCCATGAGCCCGCCGCCAGCGCATAGGGCGCATACTGCACAAAGATCGACATGATGTGCCCCCCGGCAGGCGCGAGTGCCGGGTCGTAGGTCGTCGGGATCGTCACCTCGCAGAAGGGTTCCGCCGACGGGCGACCCTGCTGCGCGTCCTCCCAGGCGCGATCGATGTACTCCATGGTCGGCCCGATGTGGATGGTCGCCCGGTGCTGGGGGCCAGGCGCGCGACCGGGCGCCGCCGCAAAGTCCGGCAGCCCGTCGAGCGCGAGGTTGATCTTCATCGCCACGCCGGCCATGCGGATGGACGCCACCTCGCGCCGGAAGTCCTCCTCCAGATGCTCAGGGGGCACAAGGCGGAGAAACGTCCGGTGCGGATCGGCGTTGGACGCGACGACGCGGGCCGCGATCTCCTCCCCGCCGGTCAGAGTCACTCCCTCCACCCGTCCATCCCGCACCCGGATCTCGGCCACCTCAGCGCCCGTGCGGATCTGCACACCGGCGCGGCGGGCCGCGGCCGCCAGCGCGTCGGAGATCGCCCCCATCCCTCCGCGCACGAATCCCCAGAGCCCGCGCCGCCCCGCGGCCTGCCCCATCGTGTGGTGGAACAGCACGTAGGCGGTCCCCGGGGTCGACGGTCCGCCGCGAGCGCCGATCACGCCATCGGTGGCCAGGGCGGCTTTCAGTTGCGGCGAATCGAACCAGCCGTCGAGGAAGTCGCGGGCGCTCTGCGTGAGCATCCGCAGCGCCCCGGCGAGCGTGCGCGGAGGCAGCCGGAGCGCCCTCGCCGCCAGGCGCCCCATCTGCCAGAGATCCTCCCACCGGCGGGCCAGCAGGTCGGGGGGCGGGCGCAGCAGCCACGGCTCGACGAAGCTGGCCAGGCGGGCGAGAAAGGCCTTGTACTCCGGATAGCGCCGGGCGTCGCGCGCCGAGAACGCGCCGATCTCCTCGGCCGTGCGCCGCGCATCCTGCCAGAGGAAGAGACGCCGGCCGTCGGGGAACGGACTGAAGAAGGCGGGATCCTTGGGGAGCATCTCGTAGCCGAGCCGCTCCAGGTCAAGGTCGCGGATGATGCGCGGCTGCAGCAGGCCGCACAGGTACGCGGCCGTGGAGACGCGGTAGCCCGGCCAGAGCTCCTCTGTGACGCAGGCGCCGCCGACGAGGGGGCGGCGCTCCAGCACCAGCACCAAGCGGCCGGCGCGGGCCAGGTAGGCGGCCGCGACCAGACCGTTGTGGCCGCCGCCGACGATCAGGAGGTCGTAGCGCGCCAGCGCCTACTTCCGACGCGCCGGGGCGCGCCCCCGCGGAGCCGCCCGCCGGCGGGGCGCGCGCTTGCGGCGGCCGAGCAGGTTCTCCAGGAACTCCTCGTGCCCGACCTCGTCCTTGAGCAATTCGCTCACCAGTTGATAGGTGACCGGATCCTTGCCGAAGGTCATCTTGGCGACCTCGTTGTAGTGGTTGATGGCCGCGGCCTCCGCCGTGATCTGGTCGGCCACCATCCCCTCGGCGTCGCTGAAATCCTTGCGCGGGGCGATCCACGGGCTGCCGGCGCCCTGCTCCCAGTCGCGCGGGTGGACCACGGGGTTGCCGCCGAGTTCGAGGATCCGGTTGGCCAGTTTCTCCGCGTGGCCGAGTTCCTCCAGCGCGTCCTGCTTGAAGTGCTCGATCAACTCCTCGCCGTGAAAGCCCTCCGCCACGGTCGCGGTCAGCCACAGGGAGAAGAAGACCTGCAGTTCGTGCAGGTAGGCCTTGCGCAACTCATTGGTGAGGGCCTGCACATCGACTTCGATGATCGCCCGGCCGGTCGTTCCCATGGCCATTCCCCCTCGCGCGCGGACTTGGAGTACCCTCAGGGTACCCCGTGCGGGTGTGTGAGGGACTATTCTCGGCCGCCGCCGAATTTCCCACCCGATGCTCCGCGTGGCGCGGTTTCTCCTCACCATCCTCCTCCTCCTCGCGCTCGTCGCCGTGATCCTCGTGGCCGCGCACCGCCCCCTGCTCACCGCCGCCGGCCGGTTTCTGGTCGTCGAGGATCCCTTGGAGCGGGCCGAGATCATCGTCGTGCTTTCCGGCGGGCGCGCGGATGAACGGGTGGGCCAGGCCGCGGCCCTCTTCACGCAGGGGCTGGCGCCCCTCGTGCTGCTCTCCGGCGGGGAGTCGCTGATGGGGATCTCCGTCCCCGACCTCCTCCGCCGCCAGGCCCTGGCCCACGGGGTGCCGGCGTCGGCGCTGCTGTACGAACGGAGTTCCACGAGCACCGCGGAGCAAGCGCGCTTTCTGCGGCCTATGCTGGAAGCGCGGGGCGTGCGGCGGGCCCTCGTCGTCACCTCGTCTTACCACACACGGCGCACCCGGTTCCTCTTTCG
>JACQGZ010000213.1 GCA_016199305.1 Armatimonadota bacterium
ACCCGGGAGAGCGCCGAGAAGGGCTCCCCCTGGCTGCCGGTGATCAGGATCACCGCCCGGCGGTCGGGGAGGTGGCGCAACTCCTCCACCGTCGCCAGGAGGCCGGATCGGACCCGCAGGTGGCCAGTCGCCTGGGCGATGCGCACGCTCTGCTCCATCGACCGGCCGGCCACCACCACGCGGCGTCCCGTGGCCTCCGCCAGATCGATGACCTGTTGCAGCCGGTGGACGTTGCTCGCGAAGGTGGTGACAATGATCCGCCCGCGCACCCCTTCGACGTGCCGGGCCAGCGCCTCCCCCACCCCCCGCTCCGAGGGCGTGTGCCCGGCACGCTCGCTGTTCGTGCTGTCCAGCAGGAGGGCCGTCACCCCGCCCTCCCCCAGTTCCGCGAGGCGCGCGATGTCGGTGGGCCGCCCATCCACGGGGGTCTGGTCGAACTTGAAGTCGCCGCTCACCACCACCGTGCTGCTGCCGGCCCGCACCACGACCGCGGCGGCGTCGGGAATGCTGTGGCTCACGCGGACGAGTTCCACCCGGAACGGTCCCAGGGCGACCTCCTCCCGGTAGGGCGTCGGCCGCCACCGCGCCTCTCCGCCACGCTCGCCCGCCCGCTCGCGGGCAAGCGCCACGGTCAGCGCGGTGCCGACGACCGTCGGGTGCTCGCGCTGCAGCAGAAAGGGCAGCGCGCCGATGTGGTCCTCGTGGCCTTGGGTGAGCACGACGCCGTGCAGGCGCACGCGCCGCCCGGCGATCAGCGAGAAGTCGGGGATGACCAGGTCGATCCCCAGCAGCTCCTCCTCGGGGAAGCGCAGCCCCGCGTCGAGGAGCAGGGCCTCCGATCCCGACTGGATCAACGTGGCATTCTTGCCGACCTCCCCCAGGCCGCCGAGGGGGATGATCTGCAGGCGGCCGCGGGCGGCCCCTTCCGCGCGGCCACGGCCGGCAACACCGCGGCGCCGCTTGCCTCGGGCCCGTGCGGAGGTCCTGCGGGTGCGGGACTCGGTCACGGGCGCGGCCCGGCGGCCTTCAGCAGCGTGCGGATCTTGCGGGCGTCGCGCTCCAGGGTCTCCCTGAGGCCGCGGAACGCCATCGCCGGATGGTACAGCGGGAAGATCGTCATCCCCTCCCGCCGGATGGGGCGACCATGGACCGCGGACAGCTTGGCCTTGCGGTCGAAGGCCGCCAGCGCGTGCGCTCCCAGCGTGATGACCAGACGCGGCTGCACGATGGTCAGTTGCTCCGCCAGCCAGTGCGCACAGGCCTCGGTCTCATCCCGGCGCGGTGAGCGGTTCGGCCCTCTCTTGCGGTCGGTGGGGTGGGACTTGACGACGTTGGTGATGTAAATCTTGTCGCGCGGCAGGTCCGCGTGCGCCAGCAACCCGTCGAGCACGTCGCCGGCGGCCCCGACGAAGGGACGGCCCTGCTCGTCTTCCTGGCGCCCGGGTCCTTCCCCCACGAGCATGATCTTGGCTGCGGCGGGGCCTTCGCCGGGCACGGCCCGGACCCGCGTCCGCCAGAGCCGGCAGCGCCGGCAGGCGCGGATCTCCTGGTGCAGGGCGGCCAGCGCCTGCTCCCGCGCCGCCCGAGAACGCGGCTGGACGATCAGACCGCCACGGGCTGCAGGGCCAGATCCGCCAGCACCGACCGGATCTGCTCCTGCTCCTTCGGCGTGGCCTCCACCAGGGGCAGCCGCGGCGTCCCCGCGTCAAACCCCGCCAGGCGCAGCGCCGCTTTCAGCGGCACGGGGTTGGTGGTGATGAAGAGGACTTTGAAGAGCGGCCACAGTTTCAGGTGCAGCGCCAGCGCGTCCTTCGTATTTCCTTCATGGAAGGCCCGGATCATCCGCCCGATCTCCTCCCCCGCCAGGTGGGAGGCGACGCTGACCACCCCGATGCCGCCCACCGCCAGCATCGGCAGGGTCAGGCTGTCGTCGCCGGAGTAGAGCAGGAAGTCCGGCGGGGTGCGCTTCCGCACGTCGGAGGCCTGGTCGAGGCTGCCGCTGGCCTCCTTGATCGCCACGATGTTCGGCACCTCGGCCAGCCGCGCGACCGTCTCGGGGAGACAGTTCACCCCCGTGCGCCCCGGGATGTTGTACAGGATCACCGGCAGCGAGATCGACTCGGCGACGGCGCGGAAGTGGGCGTAGAGGCCGTCCTGGCTGGGCCGGTTGTAGTAGGGATTGACCAGCAGGATGCCGTCGGCGCCGGCCCGCGCGGCCTCTTTCGTCAGGTGGATGGAGTGAGCGGTGTCGTAGGTGCCCGTGCCGGCGATGACCTTGGCGCGGCCGCCTACGGCCTCCTTGACCGTGCGGAAGAGGGTGATCTTCTCCTCATCGGAGAGGGTCGGCGACTCCCCCGTCGTCCCGGCGACCACCAGGCTCTCCGTGCCGTGATCGACGAGCCGGCGCGCCAGCTCCGCGGCACGCCGCTCATCCAACCGCCCCTCGCGATCGAAGGGCGTGGCCATCGCGGTGATCACGTACCCAAACGGCGTCATCCTCGTTTCCCTCCTCTACCCTGGAGCCTCCTGCTCGGAGGCCACCGCTTCGCCCAGGCTGAACTCATCGTGCAGGGCGCGCAGCGCCCGCTCCATCTGCTCCCGTCGGACCAGGCAGGAGATGGTGGTGTGGGAGTCGGCGGTCTGCAGGATCTCCGCCTCTGCGGCCTCGAGGGCCTTCACGACCCTGGCCATCACCCCCGGCACCCCGCGCATCCCTGCGCCGATGATCGAGACCTTCGCGCAGGGACGGGTGATCGTGACCTCGTACCCCTCATCGCGGAGCAGCCCGACGGCGCGCTGGTAATCGTCCTCCTTCACCGTGAACGCCAGGACATCGGGCATCAGCGTGATCAGGTCGATGCTGATCCCCTCCGTCGCCAGCCG
>JACQGZ010000214.1 GCA_016199305.1 Armatimonadota bacterium
AGGGGTGGAGGGGCTCGGGCTGCTGGGAGAGCGCTGGACCGCCCAGGCGGCTCATCGCGCGGCGGCGGTCGTCGACGCCACCGGCGCGGGCGATGTGGCCGCCGCCGCCTCCATCTTCGGCCTGGCGGCCGGCCTGGCCCCGTCGCACGTCCTTCAGGCGGCCGCCGAGGCCGCCGCCATGACGGTCGGGGGATGGGGGAATGTGCCCCCCGAAGTGGGAACTGTATGGAAGGAAGGGAAGGAAGGGAGGCGCTCCTGATGCGGCCACAGACCCCGATCCCCATCGACGTCAGCGACGAGATCCAGGTGGCACTCGGCCTGGGAGGTCCAGTCGTGGCCCTGGAGTCCTCCGTGATCACCCACGGCCTGCCCTATCCGGCCAACCTGGACGCGGCGCGGCGGATGGACCAGGCGGTTCGGGCGGCAGGCGCCGTCCCCGCCGTGGTGGCGCTGGTGGAGGGGCGGGTGCGCGTGGGGCTCACCGAGGAGGATCTGGCGCATCTGGCGGTCCGCGGCGTCGTCAAGGTCGCGCGGCGTGACCTGGCGGTGGCCATCGCCCGGTCGGCCAGCGGCGGGACCACCGTGTCGGCCACCCTCGCCGTCGCCCATGCCCTCGGGGTCCGTGTGCAGGCCACCGGCGGGATCGGCGGCGTGCACATCGGGGCCGGGCGCACGTGGGATGTCTCCGCCGACCTGGACGAACTCAGCCGCCGGCCGCTGATCCTGGTCTGCTCCGGCGCCAAGGCGATCTGTGACGCGGGGGCCACGCTGGAGGCGCTGGAGAGCCGGGGCGTCACCGTCGCCGGCTACCGCACCGCACGCTTCCCACTATTCTATGTGGCCGACAGCGGCTTCACCACGCCCTGGACGGTGGAGGGAGCCGCGGAGGTCGCGGCCATCTCGCGCGCCAAGGAACGGTTGGGCGACACCAGCGCGCTGCTCGTGGCGAATCCTCCGCCGCCGGCCTGGGCCCTGGACGCCGAGGCCGTCTCCGAGGCGGTGGGTCGCGCGATCGCGCGCGCCGACGCCGAGGGCATCCGCGGCGGCGACCTGACGCCGTATCTGTTGAACGAGGTGGACCGCCTCACCGGCGGCCGCGCGGTCGAAGCCAACCTGGCGCTGCTGGAGAGCAACGCGGCGCTGGCGGCCGAGATCGCAGTGGCGCTGACAGAGGAACGGCTTCCCGCCTGAGCAAAGAGGACCCACCGTGCAACCATCGGCCCCAGGTTTCGGCGAGATGCTGCGCCGCGCCCGCGAGGGGCGCGGCCTCTCGCTCGCCGATGCCGAGCGCCTGACGAAGATCCGCGCCGCCTACCTGGCCGCGCTGGAGGAGGAGCGGTTCGCCGTCCTCCCGCCGCGACCGTACGCCACGGGGTTCATCCGCACCTACGCGCTGGCCGTCGGGCTCGACCCGCGGAGCCTGCTCGCCGCGTTTGAATCCCACATCCCGCCCGTGGCCCCGGCCCTGTTGAGCGAGGCGGTGGAGATCCCTCTGGAACCGGCGGCGCCGCCCTCCCGCCTGCGGCGGCTCGTCACGCTCTCCCTCTGGCTGTTGATCCCGCTGCTCATCGTTGTCGCGCTCATCGGGTACGTTCAACTGCGCGAGCTCGCCCGCTCAGGTCCCGGGGCGGCGCCGTCGCCCGCGCCCCTCGCGCCCACCGGGACGCCGGCCTCGGCCCCATCCCCCACGTCGGCAGCGGGACTGGTTCCCACACCTGCACCGGCCCCGGCAACAGCGTCCTCGCCGGCGGGACCGCAGGAGATGGAGGGCATCACGCTGGCCCTGACCGCCAGCGGCACGTCGTGGCTCCGGGTCACCGCGGACGGGGCGCGGGTCTTTCAGGGGACGGTCTATGCGGGGGACGCGCGCACCTGGACGGCCCAACGGGAACTCGTCATCAAGATCGGAGACGCGGCCGCGGTGGAACTGGTCGTCAACGGACGCCACCTCGGCGTCCTGGGACGACCGCGCGAGGTCGTGACGCTGCGCTTTCCGGCACCATTAGAGGAACCGTAGCGCGTGCGCGCCGAGCTCCTCTCGGTCGGCACCGAGCTCCTCCTCGGGCAGATTACCGACACCAACGCCGCCTACCTGGCCCGCGTCCTGGCGGAGGCGGGTGTCGATCTCTACTTCAAACAGACCGTGGGCGACAACGCCGCGCGGGTGCAGGAGGCCCTTCGCCTGGCGCTGAGCCGCGCCGACCTGGTGGTGATCACCGGCGGCCTCGGCCCGACGGAGGACGATCTCACCGTGGCCGCGGTCGCGGCGGCGCTCGATCTGCCGCTGGTCCGGAACGAACATGTCGCCGAGTCCATCCGGCGGTTTTTCGCCGCCCAGGGCCGTCCCGCTCCTGAGTCCGTCTACAAGCAGGCCCTGATTCCGGCCGGGGCGCGGATCATCCCCAACCGGCGGGGGACGGCGCCCGGCGTCGCCGTGACCCACGGGGCGGCGACGGTGGTGATGATGCCCGGCGTGCCAACCGAGATGGAGGGTATGGTGGAGAGCTTCCTCCTGCCGTGGCTGCGCGAGCGCACCGGCGAAACCGTGATCGGTTCGCGGGTGCTCAAGGTCACCGGCCTGGGGGAAGCGGCGGTCGAGGAGCGGATCAAGGACCTGCTGCGTCTGGGCGCGCCGACCATCGCCCCCTATGCCAAGCTCGGCGAGGTGCACCTGAGGCTCACCGCCAAGGGGCCGCCGGTGGAGGTGGAGGCGCACCTGGTCGCCGGAGAGGCGGCGGTGCGCGAACGCCTCGGCTCGCTGGTCTTCGGCGCCGATGCCGACACGCTGGAGGTGGTGACCGGGCGGCTGCTCCTGGAGCGCGGCCTGACCGTCGCGGTCGCGGAATCCTGCACCGGCGGGCTGGTCGCCGACCGCCTGACCGCGCTCCCCGGCAGTTCGGCCTACTTCCGGCAGGGAGTCGTCGCCTACAGCAACGCCGCGAAGACCGCCGCCCTCGGCGTCGCGCCGGACCTGCTGGAGCGGCACGGCGCGGTCAGCGCCCCCGTGGCCGAGGCGATGGCGCGCGGCGCGCGCGAGGGGGCGGACAGCGATCTGGCCCTCGGCGTCACGGGGATCGCCGGGCCCGGCGGGGGCAGCGCGGAGAAACCGGTGGGCCTCGTCTTCATCGCTCTGGCGGATCGGGAATCGGTGGAGAGCCAGGAGTGGCGGTTCGGCGATCGGCCCGGCCGCCACGGCGTCCGTTTCCTGGCCAGTCAGGCGGCGCTCAATCTGCTCCGACTCCATCTGCGACGACCCTAGGCACGATGGCCGTCTCCGGGGTGCGGCGCCGCATCTTCATCGCCGTCGACCTCGACCCTCCGCTGCGGGACGCCATCCTTCACCTGGAGGAGCGGCTACGGGAGGCGGGCGCGCCCCTGCGCTGGATTCCACCCGAGAATCTGCACTTCACGGTGCGCTTCCTCGGCGAGATCGCGCCGGCACAACTGGCGTTGGTCCGCCGCGTCACACGTGAGGTCGCCTCGGCGGCTTCGCCCTTTCGGCTCGTCCTCGAGGGCGTCGGGGCCTTTCCCTCAGTGCAGCGCCCGCAGGTGGTCTGGGTGGGAGTGCGGGAGGGGAGTGAGGAACTCGCCCTCATCTCCAGCCGGCTCGACGCCGCCCTCGCCCGCCACGGCTTTCCCCGCGAGGATCGCCCCTTCGTGGCCCACCTCACGATCACGCGGCTCAAGCACGACCGGCGGTGGGCGGAGGTGGTAAGGGCGCTCAGCGGGTTCCGAGAGGTCCCGGTCGGCTCGCAACAGGTGACGTTGCTTTCGATCGTCGAGAGCCATCTCAATCCTCGGGGGGCCCGGTACACCCGCGTGGAGGAGGTTCCGTTGGGCCGGATCTTGAATGGTGTTGAGGGGGACCGCTAGATCTGGTGCGGCCGCACCTCGACCGCCCCAGGACCTAGTGGGATCGGCCAATGGGCGACGCCCCGCCTGAGCCATCGGCAGAAACGTGCTGTTTTGCAGAGTTGACATACGAACGTTTGTTTGGTACTGTGGCGCTGCGGTGAACGGGCGCACGGCCCCCCGGCTCGGGAACGAGAGCGGGATGGCGCGCCGGAGGAGGATGGCGGTATGAATGAGCGCCAGCGGGCACTGGACCTGGCATTGACACAGATCGAAAAGCAGTTCGGCAAAGGCTCGA
>JACQGZ010000220.1 GCA_016199305.1 Armatimonadota bacterium
CGCCCCGGGCGTGCGCCTGGTCCCGATCACGCGCATGCCGAGGGCCGCGGCGCGGGCGGCGAGGGCCTGGCCGATCGCGCCCAGCCCCAGAATCCCCAGGGTCTGGCCGGACAGCTCCCGGCCCACCGTGGAGGCGCGATCCCAGCGGCGGGCCGCCTGGTTGCGGATGGCCTGCGGCAGGCGGCGGGCCTGCGCCAGCATCATGGCCAGCACGTGCTCGCTGATGGAGGTGGCGTGGATGCCGCTGCTGCCGGTGACCAGGATGTTCCGCTCCACCACTTCGGGATGCAGCAGTTGATCGACGCCGGCGGCCGTGGAGTGAATCCACCGCAGCCGCCGCGCCCGCTGCACCGCCTCCCGCGGGACGTTCCAGCCCACGATGACGTCGACCTCCGGGGCCAGGGCCAGCACCCGCGCGCGGTCCATGGTCTGATCGATGCGGGCGGCCGGCGCTACGCCGCGGATCTGCGCCAGGTGGCGCTCGGCCACATCGGCTACGACCAGCAGGTGCAGCGGCTGTGCGCTCACGAGGCGGTCCGCTGCGCCGAGGCCTGGCGCAGCCGCTCCAGGACAAAGTCCCGGTCGAGGGCTGCCAGCAGCCAGCCGGCCTGGGGGCCGGACTCCTTCCCCAGGAACGCCCGGTAGATCGCCCCGAAGGCCTGCTGCGGGGAGAGGCCCCGGGCGTTCTTCAGCTCATGGATCTGGTTGTGCACGGCGGGGCCGCGCCACTCCGCAGAGGCCAGCGCCTGGGCCAGCGCTTCCAGGAAGCCCTGCTGCGCCGCGGTGAGGGTGGCGGCGGCCGGCGGGAGGGTGGCCTGCACCTCAATCTTGTAGGCCTCGGGCGCGTAGTGGCTCAACCAGCGCCGGGCGTCGGCGGTGCGCTCGGCGAGTTCCTCCCGGTCGGCGGCCGACAGCGGCGCCCCCTTCTCCTCCGCTACCGCCGCTTCCAGGTCCACCGAAGGGATCTGCAGCAGGGTGGCGACCTTGCCGAAGCGCGGGCGGTAGGCCTGGGGGCGCGCCTCGTCGATGAACGCGTACACAAACGTGCGCGCCAGTTCCGGCTCGTCGATCTCCCCGCGAAAGGCGCGGACGGCGCGATCGTACTCGTCGTAGAGACGGGGGATGGTCTCGCCGCCGGGGTCGAAGTTCTTCTGCTCGCGGTAGTGCGGGCGGACCATGAGGAAGCGCGCCAGCTCCGGCCGCAGGATCTCCAGGAGATCCCGCGCCAGGACGCCCTTGCCGGTCGAGCCGGCCATCTTGGCTCCCCCGATCAGCAGGAACTCGTAGGGGATGGGAAAAGGCGTCGGGTAGCCGAAGATGCGCTCGGCCACGGCGCTGGCGGTGTCGTGAGAGCCGCCGCGGGTGAAGTGATCCTTGCCGGCTCCTTCCACCGTCACGCCGAGGACCCACCACTTGGCCGCCCATTCGACGCGATAAATGAGTTTGCTGGCGCCGTCGAACGGCGACCGCCGCCCGCCCTGCCCGCACCCCGCGGCCCAGGCCACCTTCTCCGCGCGGCACTCGTAGGTGACCTCCCGCCCGTCCCAGCCGGTGATCATCGTCGTGGCGATCTTGCCGCAGGACTCGCAGATGACCTGGAGGGGGTGCCGTTCGGTCCGCTGGCTGCCGCTGATCTCCCGATCGATCTCCAGGATCTCCCCGGCCCGGTCCAGGACGCGACGGATGGCCTCGTTCATCCGCCCGCTGCGATACAGGGCGCTGCCCCAGTAGACCTCCGGCCGGCAGCCCAGGCGGTGGAAGTCCTCCACGAACCGGCGGCCAAAGAACTCCCCGTAGCTCGCCGCGCCGGGCTCGGGGGAGGGCACGGTGCAGAGCGGCATCCCCAGGTACGGTGCGAACCGCTCCGTGTCCAGGTAGGACGGGGTCCCGTCGAACGGATCGTAGTCGTCGAAGCCGTAGATGAACCGCACCGGCGCCCCCCGGTCGCGCAGCCCCCGGGTGACCGCGTCGTGCAGGACCACGCCCTTCAGCGAGCCGATGTGCGCGTACCCGGAGGGGCTCCAGGCGTCGTTCACCACCTGCCCCCCCGGGGCGCGCGTCTTCAGGATCTCTTCAACGAGGAGATCAGCCCACACGAGACCGTGCCTCTACCGAGTTGAACCCGGGGATAGGCTCAGATTCGCCCCGCCCGCAGCCACCTCCTGTGCGCCGAGCAGCCGCGCCCGGGCCTCCCCTGCCAGATAGAACGATCCGGTGATGCAGACCACATCCCCCGGGCCGGCCAGGGCCAGGGC
>JACQGZ010000212.1 GCA_016199305.1 Armatimonadota bacterium
AGCACCTGCCCCCGGCTGGCGCCCAGGGAGCGGGCCGCGTCGCGCAGGACCTGTGGGATGCGGGTGACCCCCAGGATGGTGTTGTAGAGCACGATGAAGAAGACGGCGTTGAAGATGATGAAAGTGATGGCGCCGAACCCGTATCCGAACCACAGCGTGGCCAGGGGGATCCAGGCAATCCCGGCGAGCACAGAAAAGAAACGGAGGATCGGCGTGAAGAGCGCCGCGACGTGGCGGTTGGTGCTGATGGCCACGCCCAGCGGGATGCCGGTCGCGACGGCCAGCGTCGTCCCCACCAGGACACGGCGCAGACTCTGCCAGACATGGTCGGCCAGCGCCCCGACGCGCGCCTGCTGCACGAATGCCTCGGCAACGTCCGACGGGGCCGGGAACACCCGCAGGGGGACGTCGTAGAGGCGGACCGCCGCGCCCCAGACCAGAAGCAGGAGGACGAAGGGGGCGGCGAACCACAGCGCCGCCCCCAATCGCCGGCTGGCAGGGACGAGGAGCGGAGTCACCCTACGGGCAGGAGCCCCTGAACGTGAACCCCGCGCCCACCTGCGCGCGCGACGGGATCGGCGGCAGGTCGGCGAACAGCTGGGGCTGGTTCCTCATCACGTTGAGGATCGGCCCCGGCATGAAGACCCTGTTCACATCGAAGGTCCCCGGGATGAAGCCCAGCCGGTTGAGCGTCTGCACGGCGTTGTGCAGCGCCAGGTAATTGAAGCAGGAGATGCGGATGTCCAGCGTCGGCAGGTTGTTGCGCACGCCGCGCAGGGCGACCTCGGGCCGCAGCCCGGGGAGCCAGCGCACAGCGACGATGGCCGTCTTCACCACTTCGGCGCGCATGAACCTGTCGGCCTCGGCGCGGGCGGCCAGGAATCTCTCGACGGTCTCCTGGTTGCGTTCGGCCCAGGAGCGGATGGCCACGTTGAACCCCATGAAGCCGATGAACCCGCCGCCGCGGACGACCTCGACACTGTTCGCCACATCGGCGAGGGCGATCACCGGCCACGGGTCCCAGGTGGCGAAGGCGTCCACCGCGCCGCCCCGCAGCGCCACCGGCATCTCCCCCGGCGGCGTGTTCACCAGCGTGACATCAGCGACCGCCAGCCCCGCCTTCTCTAAGATGCCGAGGATGTAGAGGTGGCTGATCGTCCCAAAGGAGACGGCCACCCGCTTGCCCTTCAGGTCGCGGATGGTGCGGATGCCGCTCCCCTGCCGCGCCACCAGCGCCATGGTGTCGTCGCCGCCCAGCTTCACGGAGGACCCGCTGTAGTTGCCGACAATCACCAGGTCCATCCCGCGCAGGACGGCGCCGATCATGGGAACGCCCACCTGGCCCATCTGGATCTCACCGGCCTGGAGCGCGTTCAGCAGATCGACGCCGGTGGGGTAGGGGGTGGCGATGGCCACGTCCAGCCCCCATTTCTCGAAGAAGCCCTGGTCCAGGGCCACGGGGACGCCCAGCTGGTCGATGGCAGCGACGATCCCCACCCGGATCCTGGTCAGGGCCGGCGCCGCCTGCCCCGACGGCGCGGCCACCAACAGCAGAGCGGCCAGCATCACCAGGGCAGTCCCCCGCAGTACACTCGCCTTGAATCTGTAGTGCCTCACCTCTTCCTCCCCCCTTTCGCTGCTGATCGGTTTCGCTCGATCATGAAGGCCTCGACCTCCCCGCGCCGCGGAAGGGGTCCCACGGCCCCCAGCCCGCGCGCGGTGAGCGCACCCACCGCGTTGGCGAACCGTCCCGCCTCCTCCAGCGGCTGGCCGCGCAGCCATTCCACGAGAAAGGCGGCGTCGAAGGCATCGCCGGCGCCGGTCGCGTCCACCGGTTCAACCGGCCACGCCGGCAGGCGGATCCGTATGCCCTCCGCGGAAGCGATCAAACACCCTTGGGCGCCCAGCTTGAGCACCGCCAGCCGCGGCCCGGGCGCCAGCATCCGCTCCACGACCGCCTCGGCCGGCAGGTCGCCGTAGAGGTGCGCGGCGTCCTCCAGGCTGAGGAAGATGATGTCGGCCCGCCGCAGGGTCGCCTCGACGACAGCCCCAAGCTCCGCGAGCGGGCGGAGCCTGGGGCGGATGTTGAGGTCGTAGCTCACGGTGACCCCGTGCGCGCGCGCCACCTCGATCGCCCGATCCACCGCCGCCTGCGCCGAATCGGAGGTGGCCTGGGTGATGCCGCTCGTGTGGAAGACCCGTGCGGCGGCCAGGTACGCGGCGTCGATGTCCTCGGGCCGCAGCCGGCTCGCCGCCGATCCGGCCCGGTAGTAGGTAAAGTCGTGCGACCCGTCCTCAGCCAGGGCAATGAAGTAGACGCCCGTGAACGCGGCAGGATCGACGAGGACGCGCGAGGCGTCGACGCCCTCCTGAGCCCAGAGGGTCAGAAAGGACCGGCCGAACTCGTCCCCGCCCAGCCGTGTGATGTACCCGACGGAGGCGCCCAGGCGCGCGGCAGCGACCGCCAGGTTGGAGGTGTCTCCGCCCCACCCCCGGTGGAAGGTGGCGACCTGGCTCAGCCGCCCGCGCTCTGTTGCGGCGAATTCCACCATCGGTTCTCCCAGCGCGATGAGATCCGCCATCCACGCCGCTCCGGGTCAGATCCTGGCGAACTCCTCCAAAGCCTTGAGGATGGAGCCTACCTCCCTGATCCGGGCGGACATGCGTCGCTCGGTTTCTTCGATCTGCTGCGCGACGGCCAGCACCTCGGCCGCCTGCGCGCGGGGCACCATGACGACGCCGTCGGTGTCGCCCACCAGGATGTCGCCGGGATGCACCAGCACCCCGCCGCACGTCACCGGGATGTCCCTGGCGACGGTGATATAGCGGCCGACGGTGGTCGCGGGGATGACCGTGCGCGAGAAGATAGGGAAGCCGGCCTGGCGGATCTCCTCCACGTCCCGCACCCCGGCGTCCAGCACGGCGCCGCCCAGGCGGCGCGTCACGGCCGCCACGGTCATCAGCCCGCCCCACTGGGCGACGTTGCGGCTGCCGGGTGGATCCTCCATGCCGATCACGATGATCGCGCCCGGCTCCGCCTCGTCGATGGCCTGCAGCGCGTGCACCGGGGGCTGGCTCGCGAGGCTGGACCGCTCCAGCACGGTCACCGCTGGGCCGACGATCTTGGCCGGCAGGATCGGCTTGATCTCGTGGGACATGAAGCCCGGCTGCCGGGTGACGCGGTCGACGGCGTCGGCCACCGAGGCCGTCGTCACGCTGCGAAAGCCATCCACCAGCGCGCGGAGATCGATTGCGGTCCGCTCGGTCATTGCTCCCCTCCTTCGCGCACGGACAGACCTCCCTCCCAGCCCATGGCCAGGGAAATCTGGTGTGCGGTCTCCCGGACCCGCGGGCTCAGGTCGCGCCGCGCCCGCTCCAGGGTGATGCTGGCCGCCGACCCGGAGAGACTGATCGCCCCCGCCACTTGTCCACGGTGGTCCATGATCGGGGCACCGACGCAGCGGATCCCCTCTTCGTTCTCGACGTTGTCGATGGCGTAGCCGTGGGCGCGCACGGCTGCCAGCTCGTCGAAGAACCGACCGGCGTCGGTGATGGTGTTGGCTGTCCGCTGGGGGAGGCCGTGGGCGGCGAGGATGTCCCGCACCTGCTTCTCCGGGAGATAGGCCAGCATGGCCTTCCCCAGGGCGGTGCTGTGCGCGGGCATGATCTTGCCGACGGCAGAGGCCATGCGCAGCGGCCCCGGAGACTCGACCTTGTCGATGTAGACGACCTGCCCTTGCTCCAGCACTGCCAGGTGAGCGGTCTCGCCCGTGCCGTTGCAGAGATCCAGCAGGTGTGGCCGCCCCGTCGTCCGCAGTTCGATCTGCTCCAGCCGCTGCGCCGCCAGCCAGAGCAAGCGCGGACCGATCGCCACGCGCCCGTTGCTGGCGACGACGGCCCCGTGCGCGGTGAGGGCGTTGACCAGGCGGTAGACGGTCGGCCGGGGCAGCCCGGTCTGCGCACTCATCTCGCGCACGGAGAGCGGGTGATCGGCCTGGCCGAGCATGGTGAGCAGGGCGAAGGCTCGATCCAGCGACTTGACCGTCTTCAGGCCCCTATCCTGTGCAGCCACGCCTCGCCCTGCCTTGGGTCCCAGTGAGGCATTCCTCTCCTGGAGGCGCATGGGCTCAGGCTCCCCTTACGACGAGGCGACAATCTATCATTGTCCACGATGCGGACAGAGCGTCCTCGATGTAAGACCCGATAAACCCAGTATACTGCTTCGGGCGCTCCCAGGACTGCAAGTCGGGACCAGACGGCGGACACTTGTCGGGGAGGTTACAGGACGGGCGGGCGCAGCAACCTCAGCCGGGTCTCATGAGCCACGGCCCTGACGGGTTCCGCCTGGCCGAGGCCGCCGAGGCCCACCGCCGGTTGGAGGGACGCGGGATCGCGGGGAAGATCCTGCTCATCCCCGGCTGAGGGCCGCGGTCCGGACCTTCTCCTCCCACTGGCGCCGGTGCGGCCAGGTCGGCGGTGCAGGGGCGGGTATGCGCTCCCGCTCCTCGGGGGTGCGGGCATGGCGCCGTGCCAGTTCCAGGCGGAGGCTCTCCTCCCCCCGATCCATCGCCCAAAAGTGATTGTTTCGAAAGAGCGGCTTGAGGAGGAACGAGAGGTAGCGGATCAGTGGGAAGTTGGCCCGCACCTTCCAGTCCAGGGTGGCGTTCACGAAGGGGCCGTCCTGCTCGAACGTCCAGATCCCCCGCCCTTCGAGATCACCGGCCACCCGGACGACGTACCGGGAAGGACGTTCGGACTCCACGACGCGCAGCTCCCAGCGGATCGCATAGGGCATCCATCCCTTTGCGTGGATGTTCACGATCCGCCCGATCCCCCGCTCGTCGCCCTTCTGGACTTCCTGCGCTCCGAGACACCAGGCGGGCCACCACCGGGGCATCTCCAGAGGCTCGGCGATGACGTCTGCCACCTCCTCCACTGTGCCTTCGACTCGCCAGTGGTTCACAAAGTGGTAGTCATGGATAGCCATTCCCTGTCCTCCCCCAATCGGGCCGCCCCCAGTGTACTGAAATCGTTGACGGGTGACACACTCAGATGACCGGCGGGCGCAGCAGCCGCAGCCGGGTATCATGGGCCACAGCCCTGACGGGCTCCTGAGGCAATCCTTCCAACTGCATCAACACCTCGGCGGCCTGGAGGATGATCCGCTGGAGATCGCCCTCTTCCACGTCGAACTCGCGAATCAGGGTTCCCCACTCCGCGCTCTTCGCCCAGGCCTCCCCCGCAGCCGCCCGGCGCTCCGCCGGTGAGCCGATGGCCCGTCGGCGCCGCCGATCCCACTGCTGTTCGAACTCCTGGCCAAAGGGGTCGGGGTCGAGTCCCACCTCCGCTTCCAGCCGGGCGAGGCGCCGCACCAGGGCCGCCACTCCTCCGAGGTGCGCGCTCTCGCCTCCCGCGCGCGGCGGTCGCTCCGATCCCAGTGCCGCCGCCATTGCCGCCAGACGGGGGGCCGCCGCGGGGATGCCGTCGCGCCGGACGATCTCGGCCAGCACCAGCAGCCGCGGATGCCGCAGGCGGGCCGCCCAACGGCCCTCGGCGGTGAGTGCGGCGTCGCGGTCGAGATAGCCGAGCGACTGCAGCACGGCGGCGTGGAGGAGGAAGGCCCTGGTGATAGGCTCCCCCGTCCCCGCCAGAATCTCCGCGACGATTCCCGGAGGAAGGTGCGGGCTGCGCCGATGCCGGCGGGCGACCAGGTCGGCGCCCTCGGTGCCCCAGCGCTCCGCCTCGAACGCCGCCAGGGAGCGCTCAAGTTCCTCCAGTGCCTGGCCCAGGGTGCGCCGCGCCAGCAGGTTGAGCACCTGCGTGTAGCCAGGACGAAAGGCGGAGCGCACCGGCTCGGTCTCCGCCTCCGCCAGCGCCAGCCCCGTCAGTGCCTCCGCCCGCGACTCGGCCGGGAGCGCCACGACCCCGATGCGGTCGCGGCCGCGGCGCCCCGCCCGCCCGACCATTTGGTGGAACTCGGTGGCGGTGAGATCGATACGCCCCTCGGGGCTCTGGCGCGTCAGGGTGCTGAGGAGGACCGTGCGGGCCGGCACGTCCAGCCCGCTGGCCAGGGTGGTGGTCGCGGCGACCGCGCGGATCAGCCCCCGGTCGAGTAGATCCTCCACGGCCAGCCGCCACGCCGTCAGGTGCCCGGCGTGGTGCGGCGCGACGCCGCCGCGCAGCAGGGAGAGTCGGAAGCGGTGGTCGGACAGGTACGGAAAGGTGCGCTCCCACTCCGCGAACGCCGCCCGGCGCTCCTCTTCACCCGGTCCCCGGACCGCGCTCAGTTCCCGGACGGCCTCGTCGCACTCGCGCCGCGAGGGAAAGAACAGGATCGCCGGGAGCAGATGCGCCGCGTCGAGATCGCGCAGGGCGACGG
>JACQGZ010000216.1 GCA_016199305.1 Armatimonadota bacterium
CTCTTCGGCACCGGGCCCTCCTTCGGCATGGACGCGATCGACCTGCTCTCCTGGTTTTACTACGGGGGCGGCTTCGAGATGTACCAGGCCCTGCTGGCCAAACTGAAGCTGAACATCATCAACTTTCTCTTCGGGCCCATGGCCACGCAGCCGCTCGGGTGGTTCAGGACCAGGATCCTCAAACCCGAGCAATTTAAGGGCACCAAGTTCCGCACCGTCGGGCTGTCGGCCGAGAACTATGCGGAGCTGGGGGCGTCCGTGGTCATCCTGCCGGGCGGGGAGATCGTCCCCGCGCTGGAGCGCGGCGTCATCGACGCTGCGGAGTTCAACAACCCCTCCTCGGACAAGCTGCTGGGCCTGTCCGACGTGCGCAAGGTCTACATGCTGCAGTCGTACCACCAGCCGGTGGAGTCCCTGGAGGTGAACATCAACCGCGGCAAGTGGGATGCCCTGTCCCCAGACCTCAAGGCCATTGTCAGATACGCCATCTACGCCGAAGGCGCAGACTACCACTACCGGGCGATCGCCCGCAACAGCGCCGACCTGGTGGAGTTGGAGAAGCAGCGCGGCGTGCGCGTGTTCACGACGCCGAAGGAGGTCCTCAACGCCCAGCTGGACGCCTGGGACAAGATCATCGCCAAGCGGTCGAAGGAGGACGCCTCCTTCGCCAAGATCGTCGCCAGCCAGAAGGCCTTCGCCGCCCGCGTGGTCCCCTGGAAGCTCCGGGTCTACGTGGACAACACGATCGCGTACAACCGCTACTTCAAGGGGAAGTAGGAGCGCGGCTCAGTCTGGCCCGCATGCAGCAGTCAGGGCGCCCCGCGAACCTGCCGGCGGCGCCCTGATTGTGTGCGCAGGCGCAGGAAGGGACCGGACGCCGCCCTAGGAGGATCGGCATGGAGGGTCTGATCAGGCGCATCGATCGGATCAGCGAGATCGTCGGGAAGGCCTTCGCCTGGCTCGTGGTGGCGATGACCTTCGCCATGTCCTTCGAGGTCTTCTCGCGCTACTTCTTTGGGCGTCCGACGACCTGGGCGTTCGACGTAAGTTACATGATGTACGGCTCCTACTTCATCATGGGCTCGGCCTATACGCTCTCCCGCAACGCCCACGTCCGGGGCGACATCTTCTACCGCAACTTCTCCGAGCGGACCCAGGCGATCATTGACCTGACCCTCTATCTGATCGTGTTCTTTCCGGCCATGCTCGCGCTGATCTTCATCGGCACCGACTTCTTCCTGGACTCCTACCGCATTCGGGAGACCTCCCCGCTCAGCCCCTATGACACCCCGGTCTACCCGCTCAAGGCCGCCATCCCCGCCGGTGCCCTGCTGCTGCTCGTCCAGGGGGTCGCCCAGGTGCTGCGGTGCCTCTTCGCCATCCGCACCGGCCGCTGGCCGACCGGCACGCCTGAGGCGGCGGAGGTGGCGGAGTGAGCGACGAGGCCCTCGGCCTGCTGCAGCTGGGGCTGCTCACCGCGGCCATCTTCATCGGCTTCCCCACCGCCTTTACCCTCCTGGCGTTGGGTTTCGTCTTTGGCTATCTGGGGTTCGGCCACCTCGTCTTCGACCTGCTGGTGCAGCGGGCGTTCTTCGTGATGACGAACGACGTGTTGATCTCGATCGTCCTCTTCGTCTTCATGGGCTACCTGGTGGAGCGCTCCGGGATCCTGGACCGGCTCTTCAGGACGATCCTGGTGGTGGGCGGTCCGCTGCGCGGCTCCCTCGCCCTCTCCACCGTCATCACCTCCACCATCTTCGCCATGGCCACAGGGATCATCGGCGCCTCGGTGACGATCATGGGGCTGCTGGCCCTGCCGCCCATGCTCCGTTTGCGCTACGACAAGCGGCTGGCATCGGGCTCGATCGCCGCTGGCGGCACGCTGGGCATCCTCATCCCGCCCAGCGTCCTGCTGATCCTCTACGCCGCCAACGCCGGCGAATCGATCGTCCGGCTCTACCTGGGCGCCTTTGTGCCGGGGTTCCTGCTCTCCGGCCTCTTCCTCCTCTACATCATCATCGTCACGCTGATCCGTCCTCAGGCGGGGCCGCCGCTGCCCCCGGAAGAGCGCAACTTCCCTCTGCGCCAGAAGCTAGGCATGGTCGTCACCGGCGTCGTGCCGGTCTCCGTGCTCATCCTGTCCGTGCTCGGCTCGATCGTCGCCGGTCTGGCCACCCCCACCGAGGCGGCAGGCGTGGGGGCACTTGGAGCGCTCCTCCTTACCGCCTTCTACCGCCGGTTGACCTGGGAGAACCTGAAGTCGGCCGTCTTCCAGTCGATCCGCACCTCCAGCATGGTCCTGACCCTGCTGGTCGGGTCGGCCATCTTCTCCGGCGTCTTCGCCCTGTTGGGCGGGGCGCGCCTGATCGAGGAGTTCGTCGTGGGGCTGGGGCTCTCCACGGGCGGATTCATCTGGTTGATGATGGGGGTCATCTTCCTGCTGGGATGGCCGCTGGAGTGGACGGAGATCATCATCATCTTCATGCCGCTCTTCTGGCCGATCGCCGCCCGGTACAATATCGATCCGATCTGGCTGGGCATCCTGGTGGCGGTCAACCTGCAGACGGCCTTCCTCAGCCCGCCGGTGGCGATGGCCGCCTTCTACATCAAGGGGGTGGCGCCGAAGAGCGTGCTGCTAAAGGACATCTGGTGGGGGATGATGCCGTTCATGGGCCTGCAGATCGCGGTGCTGGTCGCGGTGTACTTCTTTCCGCAGCTGGCGCTGTGGCTGCCTCAGGTCGCCCTCAAGTATCTGGGACGCTAACGCATCGTCGTTCGCAGGGGCGTCCGGCGCATGAAATGCGTTGCCCCGGATCCCCACGCGGTTGCTCTAGCATCATATCGCTCGGATGCTCGGGTCTTTGAAGGTAGAGGGGCTGATGACGGTTTCCGGATCTGCGAGAGACGGCTGCGAACGGATGGGGTGCTCTTGAGGCTGTGATTCAGGCCTCTGGATAGTGTCACGCCTCCTCACCGATGTGGCGCACCTTGAGGTGGCGCCGCACCCACCAGATGATACCCGCCACGAGCGCGA
>JACQGZ010000017.1 GCA_016199305.1 Armatimonadota bacterium
GACGGCCTGCCGCACCGCTGGGTGGACGGAGAGGAGGCGGGGCAGGGGAGGGCGCTGCGGGTGCAGGACCCCGCCGGGCTCCCCCTCGAGTTCTTCCACGAGATGGCGCCGGTGGAGCGTTTGCTGCAGCGGTATGACCGCTACCGGGGTCCGGGGATCATGCGCCTCGACCACTTCAACTGCCAAGTGCCCGACGTGCAGCACGCCGCGGACTGGTACCAGCGGGTTCTTGGCTTTCACTGCTCCGAACTGACTGAAACCGAGGACGCGCCGCCGCGGCTGTGGGCGATCTGGCTGCACCGTAAGCAGAACGTGCACGACATCGCCCTGATGACGGGGGTCGGGCCGCGCGTGCACCACGCGGGGTTCTGGCTGACCGACGCTGCCGCCGTATTGCGGGCCGCGGACATCCTGGCGGCGGCCGGGCGGACGGAGGCGATTGAACGCGGCCCCGGCCGCCACGGCCTGAGCAACGCCTTCTTTCTCTATCTGCGCGACCCGGACGGGAACCGCATCGAACTGTACACGGGCGACTACATGATCCCCGATCCGGACTGGCCGCTGATCCGCTGGAAGCTCGACGATCCGCGCCGGGCCACCCTCTGGGGGCACGCCGCGCCGCCATCGTGGTTCGATGAAGCCTCGCCGGTGGAAGACGTCCTGGCTGGAACGTTCCTACCCCTCGGTGAACCGGCGATCCACGACCGACCCAGGTGGGTTTCGGCCTCGACCGGGCGCAAGCAGCCGTAGGCCACATCGCGCGGCCTCCCGGCCGCTAGAATGGTCGGGAAATGACGGAGGGCCGCCGCACCGATCACGAGGGCACGCGCGCCCCGGAGGCGCCGCTAGACGCGGCGACGCTGCGCGCGGTGGAGGCGTGGCACCGCGCCTGGTCTCGCGAGTGGGAGAAGGTGCGCGCCCTCGACCTGCGCCCGGAGGATCTCCCCGCGCCGCTGTGGTGCTGGCCCCCGTGAGCGAGACCCTGGCCGATCTGGCCGCAGTCATCCGCGCGGGACGGCGCTCGCCGGTGGCGCTGGTGGAAGGCTGCCTGGCGCGGATCCGGGAGACCGAGCCCCGCCTGCGCGCCTTCATCCGGGTGGAGGGGGAGGCGGCGCTGGCTGAGGCCGCGGCCTGCGAGCGGGAGGCGCGGGAGGGACGGCCCCGCGGACCGCTGCACGGGATTCCGATCGCGGTGAAAGATCTCTTCGATCAGGCCGGCCTGCCCACGACCGCCGGCGCGGCCATCCGCCGCGACCACCGGGCCACGGAGACTGCGACCGCGGTGCGGCGGCTGCAGGAGGCCGGGGCCATCATTATCGGCAAGACCAACCTGCACGAGTTCGCCTTCGGCGTCACCTCGGTCAACCCGCACTTCGGGGCGGTGGGCAATCCCGCCAATCCCGACCACGTCGCCGGCGGCTCCAGCGGAGGATCGGGCGCCGCGGTGGCCGCCGGATGCTGCGCCGCCGCGCTGGGCACCGACACCGGCGGCTCGATCCGGATTCCCGCGGCCCTCTGCGGGATCGTCGGCCTCAAGCCGACCTTCGGCCGCATCAGCCGCCACGGCGTCGTCCCGCTCTCCTGGTCGTTCGACACCATCGGGCCGATGACGCGGACGGTCGCCGACGCGGCGCTGCTGCTGGCCGTGCTGGCGGGCTCCGACCCCGAGGATCCCGCGGCCGGACGGCACGGCGGATTTGGTGAGACCGACCTGGGGCCGCCGGGTGCTTATCGCGTGGGGCGTCTCCGCGGACCCCTCTTTGACGATGGGCCGGACGACGAGGTTGGCGCCGCGCTGGAGCGGGCGGCGGCTCTCCTGGCCGGCGGTGGAGGGCGCGTCAAGGAGGTGCGGGTGGAGGCGGTCGAGGCGGGGCAGGCCGCACAGACGACCATCCTCTTCGCCGAGGCCGCGGCCTACCATCAGCGCGCCTATCCGGGGCGGCTGGCCGAATACGGGTCCGATGTCCGGGAACTGCTCGCGGCGGGCGCGACGATTCCGGCCACCGCCTATGTGGAGGCCCAGCGGGTGCAGGCCGTGGTGATCGGTCAGGTTCGCGCGCTGCTGGCAGAGGTGGACGTGCTGCTCTGCCCGAGCGTGCCGGTCCCGGCTCCCCGCATTGCCGACGTCGACCCCGCCCGCGGGGAGGGGTGGCGATCGACCCGTGCGCCGCTGAGCCGCCTCACGCGCCTCTTCAATCTCACCGGACTGCCGGCGGTCTCGGTGCCGGTCGGCCGCACCCGCGCGGGGCTGCCGGTCGGGGCCCAGCTGGCCGCCGCCCCGGGCCGGGAGGACAGGCTGCTGCGCATCGCCGCCGTGCTCGAAGCCGCGGTGGGGTGGGAGCCGGTCGCCTTACCGGTCTGACCCTGCTGCGGCCGCCCGGCGCAAGACCCCGAACAGCCCCGCCCGAGTGATGGGCTCGGGCCCGGGCGCCCCGAGCGCATAGCAGTTGACCTGCCGCAGCAGCCGGGCGAAGGCGGGAAAGGCCTCCTCGAGCCGGTCCCGGTAGCGCATCGTCGATGGGTACTCCGCCATCGCCATCAGCGTTTCGGCGCGATGTGCGGTGGTGAGCGGGGCCGCGGGTCGGGCCGGGTCGAAGACAACGAGGCCGGCGATGGGAAGCGGCCCTTCGGCACGGCGGTCGGGAAGGTGGAAGCGGGTGTCGCCCTCCGTCGCGACGTCCCGGCCCTCCGGCAGGGCACCGGCCGCCTGGAGCGTCCAGGGTTTCACCGCCATGGGGAGCGTGAAGGGCGCGACGGTAGCGCGCTCCGGATCGAGCAACGCCACCTCGTCGGAGAGGTAGGCGGCCCCCTCCCGCACCAGGACGGCGACCGTGGAGGTCTTCCCGGCGCCGCTTCCGCCGATCAGCACCCAGCCGCGCCCCTCGATCGCGACGACGCCGGCGTGAACGAAGAGGTGGCGCCGCAGCAGGACGGTGGCGGCCGCCACGATCTGTCCGACGAGCAGGGGCAGCCAGCGGGCCTGAGGCAGCGCCAGCGCCCAGAGGGCCTCCCCTCTGACCGTCCCTCGCGCCCGCCCGTTGCGGCCGATGGTCACGTCAAGCGACGGAAGAGCCTCCTCCAGGCGCACGCAACCCAGGATCGCCGCCACCGGCCCGACGACGCGTTCCGGGCCGGCAAGGGCGACCTGCCAGGATCCCATCGGGACCGTGCGCGCGGCGCTCCGGCGAAACCTCAGATCCATCGCACCGGCGTGCGTACCCATCCGGCGCCGCCGGAGTGAATCACGCCGGCATCGGCCAGCGTCAGCAGCGTCTCGGTGACGCGCTCGAGGGGCGCCCCCAGAGCTAATGCCA